>NZ_JBEYHT010000017.1:0-120516 GCF_040635425.1 Streptomyces laurentii
GGAGCAGATCGGCGAGGCCGTCGCCGCGCTGCACATCGAGGAGCCGCCGGCGGAGTCCTGAGCGGAAACGCGTGAGCCGGGAACGCGCGAGGCGGACTCCTCGGAGTGCCGACCGGCCCTTCCGTGTGGGTACGGGCCGGACGGACGCCCTCCACCCGGGCGTGCAGGGCGAGCAGCGCCGATCCGGGCGGACTGTCCTGGACGCCGCAGAGCCCGGCCGCGTCGAGCGGGCCGGCCCCGCCCGTACGCCGGTCGAGGTGGTGGGCGCGGAGGCGGAAGGCCATGACGTCGTCCCTCGTCGGCTTCACCTGAGACGTCCTCGGGTCGGTGGCGTCTTGTGCGGTCGGGGTGTTCGGTGGTCGGGCTTCGGGGTCTCCCGTACGGATCAGCCAAACACCCCCCGGACGGACGCGCGCCCCGGACGGACCGGCGGGGGTGGGGCGACGCGGGGCGTGGCCTGTATAGGCCCTCATCCGGGTATGTCCCGGAATGCCGACCCGCTCCTCCGCGTGCATTCTGGCCTGAAGCACCGGCGGACGGCTGCGCCCCCAGGCAGGGAGGTACGACGTGAGTACGGATGAGCGGACTCCCGCGCGCACCGGGATCTTCCGTACGAAATCGGTGGAGCAGTCCATCCGTGACACCGAGGAACCCGAGCACGCGCTCAAGAAGTCCCTCTCCGCGTGGGACCTGACCGTGTTCGGTGTCGGCGTCATCATCGGCACCGGCATCTTCGTCCTCACCGGCAAGGTCGCCAAGGAGAACGCGGGCCCCGCCACTTCCCTCGCCTTCGTCGTCGCCGGCATCGTCTGCGCGCTCGCGGCCCTGTGCTACGCGGAGTTCGCGTCGACGGTGCCGGTCGCCGGATCGGCGTACACCTTCGCGTACGCCTCCATCGGCGAACTGCCCGCCTGGATCATCGGCTGGGACCTCGTCCTGGAGTTCGCCCTCGGCACCGCCGTCGTCGCCGTCGGCTGGTCGGGCTACGTCCAGTCGCTCATGGACAACATCGGCTGGCATCTCCCGCTCGTCCTGCAAGGCCCCGACGTGACCGGCGGCACCTTCGACATCCTCGCCTTCCTCCTCGTCCTGGTGCTCACCGGGGTCCTGGTGCTCGGCATGCAGCTGTCCGCGCGCATCACGTCGATCGTCGTCGCCATCAAGGTGGTGGTGGTGCTGATCGTGATCGTCGCGGGGCTGTTCTTCGTCGTGGGCGACAACTACAAGCCCTTCATCCCGCCGGCCAGCGCCCCGCCGGGCGGCGGCTCCGACTGGACCCAGCCGCTGATCCAGCTGATCTCCGGGTACGCGCCGACCAACTTCGGCGTCATGGGCATCTTCACCGCCGCCTCGGTCGTCTTCTTCGCCTTCATCGGCTTCGACGTGGTCGCCACCGCGGCCGAGGAGACCAAACTCCCGCAGCGCGACATGCCCCGCGGCATCCTCGGCTCGCTGCTCATCTGCACCTTCCTGTACGTGGCGGTCGCCCTCGTCGTCACCGGCATGCAGCACTACTCCGAACTGTCGGTCAACGCCCCGCTCGCCGACGCCTTCAAGGCCGTCGGCCACCCGTTCTACGCGGGCGTCATCAGCTTCGGCGCGGCGATCGGCCTGACCACGGTCTGCCTGATCCTGCTGCTCGGCCAGACCCGGGTGTTCTTCGCGATGAGCCGCGACGGCCTGCTGCCGCGCTTCTTCTCGATCACGCACCCGCGCTTCAAGACCCCGTACAGGCCGACCATCCTGCTCGGCGTGATCATCGCGATCGTCGCCGGATTCACCAGCATCAACGAGCTGGCGACCCTGGTGAACATCGGCACGCTCTTCGCCTTCGTCGTGGTCGCCGCGGGCGTGATCGTCCTCCGCCGCACCCGCCCGGACCTCCCCCGCGCCTTCCGCACCCCGTGGGTCCCGTTCCTGCCGATCCTCTCGATCGCCGCCTCCCTGTGGCTGATGCTCAACCTGCCGGGCGAGACCTGGTTCCGCTTCGCGGTCTGGATGGTGATCGGCTTCTTCGTCTACTTCCTCTACGGCCGCCGCCACAGCCGCCTGAACACGGAAGCCCCCTGAACCTGAACCTGAACGTGAACCCGCCGCGCACGCCGGGCGGCCCGGGGGCCTGAGGCTCGTTCGCGCACGGGCCCGGCTCGCGGCTGCGGTACTCGTCAGGTTGCCCCGGCCGGGGACAGGTAGCCGGCCGGGGCGGTCCGCGCCTGTCCGGGGCCGGGACGACGAGTCCGGCCCCGGACAGGTGTGGGGGCCTCGGCCGCGGGGGAATCGAAACGGCCGAGGCGGTCAGTGGGTCACCGTGGCCTCGTGTACGGGCGCGCGGCCATGTCCTGGTACTGGGCGAGGGCCACGAGCGGGTCATGCGCCGGGGCGGCGTGCTCGGCCCGGTGCGCGGCGCAGGCGTAGACGTCCTGGCCGTCGACTACGGCGACGACGACAGTCGGCGCGCCGTTGACGCTGGTGACGGTGTGACAGGTGTGGCAGCGGCGGTCGCGGGGCATGGGCAGGTTCCTTTGGGAGTCATCCGAAGCGTTCGGCCAGCAGGCGGGGCACCGGCCGGGGAGCGGTCTGGCCGCCGAGGGCCGTCTGCCCGCGATGGAGCAGGGCCGCGACCTCGTCCGGCCAGCACAGGGCGCCGGGCGAGTCCATCTCCACGGCCCAGTACGCGCGCCCTTCTGGGATGGTGTGGTCGACGAGCGGCACGCCGAGGTAGGAGTTCGATCCCAGGCATTCCACCTTGTGGAATGCCTTCGGATTCCACAGGCGTCCCATGAGCGCGGGCACGAGGAAGTAGTAGAGGCCGGCGTGGCGGTCCATGACGACCGCGCCATCGTCGAGCCAGTCGGTCAGGAACACGTCAGCCTCGGCGTGGTCCTCGGTTCCGGCTGCCGCCCAAACGAGTTCGCCGGGCACACGCACGGCGGACAGCACACCACCGCATGCCAGGACTGCGATGCCGTACCGGTCCCACTCGGCCTTCGCTTCCCGCGCGTTGGGCGCGGCGCTCAGTAGCCACTGGGCCACGGCCGCTCGTCGCTCCGCCCGACGCACCACAGCCGTACCCACAGCCCGGGCGGCCGGGCGGCGGATTGCGACGGCGGCTGCTGCTTGGTCCTGGGGCTCCTCGCCCATGCTCCGCTCCTGTCCATTCGAGGGACGATTCCGCCGTTCACGGCACAGCCCCTTTGGATGGATCCGATGATGGGCGGACACGGCACTGAGTAAATAGGTCACGCCGTGGCCACGCGTGGCCACGTGGCGGCCATCGTCGAAAGCGGGCCCGATGACCCCTCACGCTGGCAGCGTGAAGCGGAACGACGCGTTGCGAGCAGCTCGGCTACGTCTCGGATGGCGGTCGGCCGAGCGGGCCGCCGAGGCGATCACAGCGCACGGTCAACAATTCCTCGGAGACGCGCATTTCACCGTCTCCGCCCGGACCTGGCGCCGCTGGGAGGGACCGGCCCCGACGTGGCCGTCCGAGGAGACCGCGGTCGTCCTGCGAGATGCCTTCGGCCGGTGGCCTGAGGACCTCGGATTCCCCACACCGCCGGGCTGGATCCGGCCGGAGTACCACGAGGAGGCCGATGTGAGACGCCGTGAGTTCGAGTCCGTGACCGCCGCCGCCCTTATGCCCGGCCCGGCCGCGACGCAGCACGTCGACCCTGCCCTGATCACCTATTTCCAGGAGCAGTTGGAAGGCCACTACCGTGCCGACATGTTCCTCGGCCCGCACGATCTCATCGGGACCGTAAGCGCCCAGTACCAGTTGATCGACAAGCTCACCCGCTCCGCCAAGGACGAGACCCGCCGCGGTCTGCTCCGCATCGGGGCCGCGTATGCCGCACTCGTCGGCTGGCTCTACCAGGACGCCGGTGACCTCGGGGCGGCCGCATTCTGGCGAGGCGTGACCCAGGAGATGGCGATGCGGGCGCGGGACGCGCACCTGATCGGGTACGCGCTGGTGAATCAGGCACAGGTGAGGACCGACCTCGGCGACGGGCACGGGGTGATCGATCTCTGCGAGGTCGCTCTCGACCAGGCCCGGAGGCTTGCCCCGAAGGTACGCATCATGGCCATGCAGCAGCAGGCACACGGCGCCAGCCTCACCGGCGACCGCGCCCTGGTCGATGACCTCATCGACCAGGCCGGGGCGTTGCTCAGCCGTGTGGATGACGACCTGCCATGGGGTAACGCGTGCAGGCGCACCCCCGGCTACCTGGAAGTCCAGCGGGCGACATGCTACGGCCGGCTCGGCCTCGGTGCCGAGGCGGCCGCGCTGTGGACTCAGGTCCTTGCCGCCATTCCGACGACCGCCCGGAGGGACCGTGGGGTGTACATGGCCCGGCAGGCCACGGCGGCGGTTGCCGCGCGGGAGCCGGAACACGCGGTCGAGATCGCGCGGGATGTGGCGGTGATCGTGGGAGAGACCGGTTCGGCCCGGATGCGTCGGGAGCTGACCACCCTGGAGGTGGCGATGAAGCCGTGGCAGGATGCCCCGGTCGGCCGGGAGCTGGCGGAGATCCTGGCGGCGGTGACGGAGGGGTGACGGACGTGGCCGAACTGGTGCCGTTGACCGAGGTGGAGATCGGGGCAGCGCTCGCCGAGGCGCCGGGGTGGCGCCGGGAAGGCGACGAGATCACCCGGTCGTACGCGATCCGCTATCACGGAGGCGTGGCGATGATCGTGCATGTCGCGGATGTGGAGCGGCTGATGGGCCACCATGCGGACATCGACCTGCGGTGGGACCGGCTCAGGTTCGGGATCACGACGCATGACGCGGGATACCGGCTGACAGCGGCGGATTTCGATCTCGCCCGGCGGATCGACGCGATCGCGGCGGCACACGGGGCCGAACCGGTCGACGGCTGACCCCGGAGGCGTTGGCGGGCGGGGTTGCGAACCGGTCCCCGGTGACGGGGGGTGTGCGCGCCGGTGCGAGTGAGGATCTGCACCGCACACAGCTGCCGCGAGACAGGGTGACGGTCGTCGGCGGGCCTGGCTCCCCGAGGAGCGCACCGCCCGTCTCACCCGCTCGGAGTCGTTCAAGGGGCTCGCCCGCCCTGTCGCGCCTCATGCTGGTCGGGACGGTTTGCCCGCCCGCATGAGCCGGAGGCTCGGATGAACCATCCGACAGTGAACGGCGATATCCCCGGCCATCTCCTGAGGGTGAGCGATCTGGCTCCCGAGACCCTGGTGGCCGTCCTGGATCTGGCGGCGGCCATGAAGGAGGAGCCTCTGGGCTGGGCGGACAGTCTGCGGGGGGCGGTGATCGGGTGTGTGTTCGAGAAGCCGTCCACGCGCACCCGGGTCTCCCTGGCCACGGCGGCCCATCGGCTGGGGATGGACGCCCTCGTGCTGAATCGCGCCGATCTGCAGCTGGGTCACGGCGAGACGGTCGCCGACACCACCCGCGTCCTGTCCTCCTTCCTCGACGCCCTCACGATGCGCACCTTCGAGCACAGCGTCGTGGAGGAGATGGCCGCCGTCTCCACGGTTCCTGTCGTCAACGCCCTCTCCAACACCCACCATCCGTGCCAGTCGCTGGCCGACCTCCTGGCGCTCCGCGAACACTTCGGCTCGCTGACGGGGATGCGGACCGCCTTCATCGGTGACGGACAGAGCAACACCTGCAACTCGTTCCTCGCGGCGTGCGCGGCCTCCGGCATGCATCTCGCCATCGCCACCCCTCCCGCGTACGAGACGGACGACGACATCCTCCGCGAGGCCCGCGAGCTGATGGCGCGTACGGGAGGCTCCGTCACGCTCACCACGGAACCGGTCGAGGCGGTGTCCGGGGCGCAGGCTGTCTACGCCGAGGTGTGGGTGTCCATGGACAAGCACGACCAGCCCGACGAGCGTGCCGAACGCGCCGAGCGGCTGGCCCGCTACCGGGTCGACGACGATCTGCTCGATCACGCGGCAAAGGACGTCGTCGCCATGCACTGCCTCCCGGCGGTGAGGGGTGAGGAGATCACCTCGGAGGTACTCGACGGCCCCCGCTCGCTGGCCTGGCGCCAGGCGGCGAACCGGCTGCCGACCGCCCAGGCGGTCCTGCACTCCCTCATCACCACGGCACGCCGGCGTGCCTCCTGAGGGAGCGCGCCGCCGGACCGCCCGGCCACCGGCCGGAGTCACGGCAGTGCCCGTGGCCCCACGCATCGCGCGCCCCACTCCTCCACCCTCCGGCGGAGTTCGCGGTCGGCCGTGACCACCAGGCAGGGGCGGCCGGCGGCGGACCGGGCCAGGTCCGCGATCAGGTCGTCGCCGCTGCCCTGGGCCTCCTCCACGCGTACGCCCGGGACCGAGGCGACGCCCCGGGCCCGGCCCTCCACCACGAGGACGATCTCGTACGGGCCGGGGTACGGGCCGTCCTCCGGACCGCCGTGTGCGGCGAGCCGGTCGCGGAGCCGCTCGGCGGCCCCGCGCCGGTCCTTCCACCAGCCGTCGGGTACCGACCCGACGACGTTGGCGCCGTCCACGACGAGGAGAGGAAGTGTCATGCCCTCAGGATGACAGCGCCGGTCAGCCGCCGGTGGCCGGGGACTTCTTCGCCGAGGCCGGGATGTCGGTGTCCTCGCGGAGGGCCTTCCAGAGCTGGGAGGCGTTCGGCTCGTGGGCGACGACGCGGTTCGGGTCCACCTTGTCGTACGCGACGGGGAGCATGATCGTCTCCATGTTCGCCGGGTCCACGCCGTTCAGACTGCGGGCGTAGTCGCTGAGCGAGGTCAGCGAGGCCAGTTCGGCGTCGGTGGTGAGCGCCTCGGTCGCCGAGTTCGCGATCTTGAACGTCTTGGCGGGGCTGCCGAGCAGGTCCTGCTTCTTCACCTCGGTGAGCAGGGCGGTGAGGAACTTCTGCTGGTTGCCGATACGGCCCAGGTCGCTGCCGTCGCCGACGCCGTAGCGGGTCCGGGCGAAGGCGAGGGACTGGGTGCCGTCCAGGCGCTGCGGGCCCGCGGCCAGCTCCAGACCCGAGTGCTTGTCGTTGATGGGCTTGTCGATGTCGACGGTCACGCCGCCGATGGCGTCGACCAGGCCCTTGAAGCCGGCGAAGTCGATCTCCATGTAGTGGTCGAGCCGGACGCCGGACATCTTCTCGACGGTCTTGACCACGCAGGCCGGACCGTACTGCGCGTACACGGAGTTGAACATGACGCGGTTGGCCCCGGCGGCCTCCGAGCCGTCCCGCCGCTTGCACTCCGGCCGGGTGATCAGGGTGTCACGCGGGATGCTGACGGCGACGGCCTTCGACCGGCCCTCGGGTATGTGCACCACCAGCGCCGTGTCGGAACGGGCTCCGCTGACCGCCGCCTTGTCGAGCGCGGCGTTGTCCCCGGCCCGCGAGTCGGAGCCGAGGACGAGCAGGTTCTGCCCGGAGGTGGGCAGCTTCTCCGGCCGGTCGGTGCCGAGTTCCTTGTCGAGGTCGACGGCCGTGATGTTCGAGTTGAGGCTGGAGTACATCCAGTACAGCCCGCCGCCGGCGGCGAGGAGCAGCACCAGAAGCGTCAGCAGCACGATGCGGCCGGTCCGCCGCTTGCGGACCTTGCCGCCGCCGCGGCGCGCGCCGGGCACGGTGGTGTCGTGGTCGGTCATGGCTGGTCGAATCTCTTCCTTCGGGCGGACATGGTGTGCGGGGCGAGCCGGACGGGCCGCCCTGCCGGTCGAGAGACGTCGGGCTCTCGTGAACACGCGGTGACGCGTGTGACAAACTTCGGGGCGACGGACGGCGGGAGAGGCAGAGGGTGGGCGTGAACCGGGGCAGGAACAAGAACCGGGGCGCGGACTCCGGAGCGGTCACTCACAGCGGCCACACCGATCACGTCGCTTCGGCCGGCCCCTTTGGTTCCGCCGGCCCCTTTGGTTCCGGTGAACCCTCCGGTCACACGGATCCCTCCGGTTCCGCGGGGCTCCTCGCACCCTCCGGCCGCCGCCTGTTCACCGGCGCCGACGGCCGGCTGACGGCGTACGCGGGCAGCGCCGCGGGCCCGGTCCGCTGGACCGAGTCCCCGCGGGGCGGCTTCGAGGGCCCGACGGTGTTCGAGGTGCCGGGCTGGGTCGGGCCGTCGGGCATCGCCGCCGGCAGCGAGGGCTATGTGTACGTCGCCGGGCTGCGGCACGCGCCCGGGGGCGGCACCCCGCACGTGATCCTCAGCACCCAGTACCAGACCGGCCGCCCGCTGGGCGACTGGCGCGACCTGGGCGCGCCCACGGCCGACTCCGCCTCCGGTTCCGACTCCGGCCCTGGCGCCGGCTCCGGCGACGCGATCGTCGCCGGTCCGGTGGTCGTGGTGAACCAGGTGTCCGGCTCGGTCCACGTCCTCGTCTCGCTGCGGTACGGCGGCATCGTGCGGCGCAGCCGTACCGGCGAGGGCCGCTGGGGCCGCTGGAAGAACGTCACCGACCAGCCGTACACCGGCGAGTTCACCGCCCAGATGCCGACCGGCGGCGCGCTCCAGGTCCTGGCCGTGAACGCGGCCGGCGCGCTGGACCGCTGGGTCCTGGTGAAGGGCGGCGGCGCCGAGCTGCGGGATCGTTTCGCCATGGCGGCGACCGACGGCACCGGGACCGCCCTGGAGACCGGCCGGAAGCGCGCCACGTACATCTGGCGCTACCCCGGCGACGACTCCCTGGTCGCCTGGCGCGCCCAGGGCAAGGACACCCCGGGCGGCGTCATGGCGCTCGGCGGCGCGGGCGGCCGCGGCCGGCCCGGCGTCGGCCGCGGCGTCATCGGCGGCTACGACTGCACCGTGCTCGCCCAGGTGGGCGCGCACGGCGGCATCGAGGTCACCGCCTACGTCACCGAGAACGAGGGGTACGGCACCTGGTGGGCGCCCCTGGCCGACACCGGCCAAGGCGGCGGCGCCGGGGACGCGCCGCGCGACCCGCAGGTGGGCACGGACGGGCAGGGCCGGCTGGTCGTCGCCGCGTTCGACCGGGCGGGCGGTCTGCTGCTGGCCCGTCAGGACCGGACGCAGGACGGCCTGGCCTTCGGACCGTGGCATCGTGAGAGCGGGCATGCGCGGTCAGCGGCCGCTCGGCAGCGGTAGCCGCTCGGACACCTCGAGCGCGAGGTGTCCCTCCTGCGTGTAGAACGGCGTCGCGGCCAGTTCGTGGCCGGGCGTCGTCGCCGACGGCGCGAAGACCATCGGCGCCCGGCTGACGACGTCGACCTCGTCGGACCGCTTGCGGCCGAGCCGTACCTCCTGCGTGACGCCCTCGAAGCTCACCGCCAGGCACACGTCCCAGACGCCGGTGCCCAGCGGCCGGCCGTCCGACATCTGGCGCAGGTTGATCCGGGTGGAGAACCGGCCCATCGCCCGGGCCTTGCCCTTGGAGTTCAGCAGCGTCTCGTCCCGGCGGGCGGTGACGGAGAACCGCTCCTCGGCGCCGGTGATCCGGTTCCGCAGCACGACCTTGGTGTTCCGGTCGCGCGTGGAGAGCTGCTCGAAGAACGCGTGCCCGTCGAGGAGCAGCAGCGAACCGTTCCAGCGCAGCCCGGTCAGCAGCTGGTTCACCGTCATCTTGGCGGTGATGTCGAAGACCTCGTCCGGCAGGTTCACCGCCGGGTCCCGGAAGAACGGCAGCTGGGTGTAGACGACGCCGTCCTCGACTTTCTTCCGCGGCGCCGGACGCGTCTTGTCCGCCTCGTACGCGGCCATCTCCTCGGCCTCGGCGTGGTGTCCGGCCGCGAGCAGCGTGTACCGGACCGCCAGCGGACGCGGCAGCAGCGCCAGGGCGCTCGCCGGCACTTGCGCGCGCAGCAGCTCGGCCGCCGCCCACAGGGTCTGCTCCCGCTCGGCGGGCTGGTCGGAGGCGAGCAGCAGCGGGCCGGTCGCCTTGCCGAGGTCGGCCTCCAGGTGCCGGGAGATCAGCAGGTCCAGGCGCGGTCCCGGCGGCACCATCGAGGCCAGCAGCCCGATCATCCGACTGGCCAGCGCCACCCGCTGCGGCAGCGGGACGGACCCGGTCTGCGCCGGGCCCTTGATCACGCACGGCTCGTCGGCGACCACCGCGATGTTGTCGGCGTGGACGAGGGCCGCGGCGGTGAACGCCTGGTCCTCGCCGATCGTCATGTCCGTCGGGAACTCCAGGCCGCGGCGGCGCACCAGGCTCGTACGGAACAGCTTGTCGGGCGTCAGCGACCAGTACACCCGCGACCCGTAGAGGTCCACCGACCCCTGGGTCCGGCGGAACATCGACGTCGCCACGGTGTGCTTGCCGGAACTCTCCAGCTTGCCGAGGACCACGTCGGCCTCGTGCGCGTCGGCCGAGGCGACCATCAGCTCCAGGGCCTTCGGCGCGAGCCGGTCGGCACCGGTCAGGAAGAGCAGGTAGCGGCCGGCGGCCTGGCTCATGCCCCAGTTGCGGGCGTCGGCGGTGGACAGGCCGCGCCGGAACTGGCCGGCCCGCACCAGTCCGGGATGGCGCTGCTCGGCCTCGGCCAGCAGGGAGCCGCCCTCGTCGGTCGAGCCGTCGTCCATCGCGATGATCTCGATGCGGTCGGTGCCGAGGGTCTGGCCCAGCAGCGAGTCGAGGCAGGCCGGCAGCGTCCGGGCGTGGTCCCGGACGTGCAGGACCACGGTGACGTCGCGGAGGTCGCCCGGGTGCACGGGCACGGAGGTGGTCATGGGCCGGCGCCTATCCGTTCTGCGGGGTGACGGGCCCGGGCCACGGCATCGCGCCGGTGAGCTCCGACCACTGCCAGGGCTGGAAGTCGGTGGTGAGCTGGTGCTCGGGGAAGACGCCGGGACGGTCGTCCAGGGCGCCGACGTACACGTTCACCGGCGCGGTGACCTGCCCGCCGTCCGGGGTGGCGACGGTGTACTCGAAGCGGTCGTAGCCGGTGAACCCCGGGCGCGGCTCGTAGCCGATCCGGCCGTCCTGGCCGAGCCCGGCGGTGCCGGACCGCGGCTGGGACACCGACACCGGCCGGCTGCCCGGCGCGAGGGTGGCGAGGGCGCCGAGCGCGTCGGCCATGCCGGGCACGCCGGGGGCGGTGACGATCCGCAGGCCGGGCGCGAACATCGTCCGGATGAGCAGCGAACGGTCGCGCAGCGAGGCCGTACGGACCATCTTGCGCGACTCCCGCCCGGGTACGGCGACCGCGATGTGCGGGCGCAGCCGGGGCTCCTTCTTCTTCGGCTGCTTCACCCGGACGGAGAGGAACCCGACGCCGTT
Source organism: Streptomyces laurentii (assembly GCF_040635425.1). Taxonomy (NCBI): domain Bacteria; kingdom Bacillati; phylum Actinomycetota; class Actinomycetes; order Kitasatosporales; family Streptomycetaceae; genus Streptomyces; species Streptomyces laurentii. Next base: position 11,185 of record NZ_JBEYHT010000017.1, read on the forward strand.
CTGCCCCGGTTCGGCCCGCACCCGGTACCAGCGCTGCTTGGGGAAGTACTCCACGTCCTGGATGGCGAGGATCTCCGCCGCGTCGGCGAAGTACTTCTCCTGGACGTACGCGTAGCCGAAGGGCGCGTTCTCCACGGCGACGGACAGCGCGAGCTGCACCACGTCACCGGGGGCGACGCCGCTGAAGGGCGCGACGGAGCTGTACAGGGCGGCGTGCGTCACGCCGGGGGAGTGCTCTTCGGTGCCGACGGCCCGGCCGGCACACAGCAAGTGGTTCATGGACCGGCCTCACAGATCACGGGCGGGAGTGACACGGGACTTCGTACGGTGCTGGAACGTGGCCTCGTCCAGCCAGCCCATCTCGTCGTACGAGAACGTCCGCCGGTCGAGGTCCTTCACCCAGTGGGCGGGGATCAGTCCCTGGGTCACCAGCGCGCGGGCGGTGAACCTGGCCACCTCGACGGCGCCCTCGGCCCGCAGGTGCACGTTGTCGGCGTCCTGCACGATGGGCATCAGGGGCTCGCCCGGCCGCAGATACGTGAACACGTGCTTGCTGTGCTCGGGGCCGAGTTCCTCCCACCACCGCAGGCTCTGCCCGTACACGTCGACGAGCGGGACGAACTCCTCGTGGGCCAGCTGCCGCATGGCGACCGGGTAGTCGCCGAGGAACCGGCTGACGTTCCCGTGCCGGTCGATGCGGCGCCGCTCGAACGGCATCATCAGGATCGGGTGCGCCTGACGCTCCCGGGCCCCCGTCACGTATGCCCGCAGATGTTCGAGGAAGTCTTCGAACGGCTCGGTGTGGATGCCCGGGTCGGGCTTCCAGTCGATCTGGCCGAAGGCCATGACGAGGTAGTCGCCGGGCTCCATCTCGTCGAGGATCCACTGGAGCCGGCCGCGTTCGCGGAAGCTCTTGGTACTCGCCCGCGCCCGCGAACAGTTGACGACTTCGACGTCGTCGGTGAGGAACAGGCCGAGCGCCTGCCCCCAGCCCATCATCGGCAGATGGCTCGCCGGCCGGGTGACCGTTCCCGAACCGCCGGACAGGAAGATCCTGGTCCGCCGGCCCGGCCGCGCCTCGGCCTCCGTCATGGCCTCGGGATACGTCATGTCCCCTCCCACCCCTTTCACCCCTCCCACGTCTCTCTCCTCCTCCATGACCCGACCGGACCGCCCCACCGGAGCCGGACCCCGACGGGCCCGCGGCTCGGGCCCGGCCCGGCCCGGCCTCAGAGCTCCTGGCTCTCCTGCCGGCTGAGGACCGAGGCGATCGCCCGCTCGAAGCCGGACTGCGCCGCGGCGCCGCCCGTCGGGTCCTGCTGGCGGACGTCGACGACATGGCCGGTCATCCGCGACACCAGGACGTCGAGCGCGCTGCGCGCCACGGTCTCGGAGGACAGCAGGGTCCCGGCCGGCTCCTGCCCGAAGGCCTTCGTCCGCATCGGGGTCGCGGTGCGCTCGGGGTTCACGCAGTTGACGCGGATGCCGTCCTCCGCCCACTCCTCGGCGAGCGCCTGGGTCAGGTTGACCACGGCGGCCTTGGTGGAGGAGTACAGGCTGTACTCGGAGCGGCCGCGGGTGTAGCTGCTGGAGGTGAACAGCAGCAGCTGGCCGTTCGTCTCCGCCAGGTACTTGTAGGAGAAGCGCGCGATGTTCACCGGCGCGAGGTAGTTGACCTCGGTCGCCTCGCGGATGGTCTCGTTGTCGGTGTCGGCGAGCCGGCCGGTGCGCAGCACGCCGGCCGTGTTCACCACGTAGTCGATCCGGCCGGTCTCGGCGTACGCCTTGGCCAGCGCCTCCTCGACGTGTTCCGGGATCTCCACGTGGGTGCCGGTGGTGGAGCGGCCCAGGGCGTAGACGGTCGCCCCGTACTCCTCGGCGAGCCGGGCGATGTCGGCGCCGATGCCGTACGAGCCGCCGAAGACGAGCATCGTGCGGCCGGTGAGGGCCTCCCGGTACGAGTCCTCGGCCGCGGCGGCCGGGGCCGCCGACGAGGCCAGCTGGAACAGCTTGTCGGCGATGAACACGTCGACCGGCTGGGTGACCTTCATGTTGTACTCGTCGCCCATGACCACGTGGACCGGGACGTCGGGCAGGTACTTGATGACGACCGAGCAGTCGTCGGTGGCCTCGAACCGCGGGTCGGCGAGCGCCAGCTCGTACGCCCGGCGGATGGTGCTCAGGTGGAAGCCCTGCGGCGTCTGGCCGCGGCGCAGCCGCGAGCGGTCCGGCACCTCGGTGATGAACTCGCCGTCGTCGCCGTGGGTCCGGGTCACGATGATGGTGTCCGAGGACGGGATCGCCACGTCCACGGCCTGGTAGCGCTCCAGTGCGCGCACGCACTCCTTCACCACGCGCTGCGACAGCAGCGGGCGTACGGCGTCGTGGAAGAGCAGGCTGGCGTCCTGGCCCTCGGGCAGGTTCTCGGTGACGTACCGGATGGCGATGCTGGTGGTCTCGCTGCGGGTCGAGCCGCCGGGCAGCACCCGCGACACCTTGCGCAGGCCGGCCTTGGCGATGATCCGCTCGGCCTCCTCGGTGTGGTCGGCGGCCATGAGGACGAGGATCTCGTCGACGTCGGCGGCGTTCTCGAAGATGCACAGGGTGTGTTCGAGGATCGACTTTCCGGCGATCTTCAGAAGCTGCTTCGGGATCGCGAGCCCGACGCGCTGCCCGGTGCCGCCGGCGAGGACGACGGCGACGGTACGACGGCGGGGGACGGTGCTGGTCACGGTCTCCGGACTCCTGGGTGAGGGGGCGTGGCGGTACGGGAAGGGGTGCCCGGACGGCGTGCGTGCCCGAGCGGGGGCACGCACGTGTGGGGGGCCGGGCGTGGAGGTGAGTCGAGGGCCCGGGCAACGGGGCCCGGGCGGGGGCGAGCCGCTAGACGCGGGCCTGCGCGGGATCGGGTTCCGGATCCGGGTACTCGATCGGGAAGTCCGCCAGGCCGCGGGCGTAGAGGTCGTTCGCCGCCGCGTTGAAGCGGACCACGGACGGCGGGTAGTCCGGGCCGAGCAGGTAGTCCTTCAACTGCTCGCGGTACGCCGCCATGATGTCCTTCTTCGGGTCGAGCATCGCGTCGAGCGCGGCGTCGAGCCCGTCGCAGTCCAGGTCCAGCAGGTACGAGGCGTACGCGGTGCGCTGCTCGTCGCGGAACTGGTGGTCCGGCAGACCCTCCAGGTTGAAGACGGCGTACGGCTTGCGCGTCGCGATGAAGTCCGAGATCACGCTGGACATGTCGCCGATGAGCAGGTCCGAGTGGTTGAAGCAGTCGTTGAGCGCGGGGATCCGGTCGAGCACCACGTGGTGCGCCCCGTCCGGCACGGCGCTCCAGTACAGCTCGCCGGCCTGGTTGCGGTGGCGCCGGATCCGGGCGGTGCGCTCGGCCTCGGAGAGGTCGGGGAACTTGGACCGGACACCGCGCTCGGAGAGTTCGGCGATGAGCTTGTCGATCCGCGCGAGCTTCTTCGCGGCGCTCTTCGACTCCGTCATCCGCTTGCCGAAGCGGCGGGCGTTGTCCGCCTCCAGGAGGGCGATGATGCGCCGGTGCGCGGCGCCGGCGGCGGCCGAGCGCGAACCGGTGAGCGGGTGCGGCTTGTAGATGACGCGCAGCTGCCGCTTGTGCGCGAGCAGCGCCTCGATCAGCTTCTCGCCGGCCGGGATCACCGAGGTGTAGCAGGCGTCGTCCGTCCAGCCCTCCCAGGTCGGCGCGTAGACGACGGTGGGGACGGGCTGGCTGACCTGCCCGGTCCAGCGGTGCAGGGACATCAGCTGCGGACGGCCGACCTCGACGATCTGCTCGGGGCGTACGGCGTGCTTGATGCGCTCGTAGCGGTCGCGGCCGGCCCGGCCGGCCACCCAGATCTCGTCGAAGACCTTGCTGACGCGGTTGCTGCTGGCGGCCTTGTCGCTGTCGCCGTGACCGATGAAGACGTGCTTGACGTCGTGGCGCTGGAGCATGTGCACGTTCTTGCCGGCGTTGCCGGGGTAGAGCGTGACGCGCAGTTCGGGCATCTCGACGCGGGCCAGGTACTCGGCCTTCGGGACGCAGACGACCGGCACGGCGGTGGCGTCCAGGTAGCGCAGGGTGGCCCGCTCGCGCAGTATGATGACCGGCCGCAGGTCCAGCGCCTCCAGCGACTCCAGCCACATGTTGACCTGGTACATGAAGTCCTTGGAGATCGCCGCGAACGTGAAGTACAGGGCGACCTGCGGACGGTACCGGCGCAGCTCCTCGTTGAGGAGGTCGATGGCGTGGTCGGTGTCGGGCAGGATGAGCGCGTTGCGGGCGCCGGGCAGCAGGACGAGCAGCGCCAGGTAGGCGACGGAGACCGACAGGATGCCGCCGTAGGTGACGTAGCGCCAGTTGTCGGTGGCCATGGTGGCGAGCGCGCCGGCGAACAGCGGGATGTCCAGGTGCAGCGTCTTGCGGACGTGCTTGTCCATCAGGAACGGGGACGGCAGGCGCCGGATGCCCAGGACTTCCATGTCCAGGCCGCGGGTCGTGTACGGCAGTTCGGCGCGCTTCTTGCGGACGTGCTTGAGCAGCGCGCCGTACGCGAGCTGGAGCACGAAGAGCAGGAGCAGCCCCACCGCGGTCATCTGGGCCACGAACGAGTCGATGTCCGTCATCGCGCCGCACAGTCCCAGCAGCAGGAACTGGCGGATGATGAAGCGGATGGTCAGACCGAAGCGGGAGTCGCGCAGCCGTTCCAGGGTGGGCGACTGCGCGCTGTGCAGCATCAGGTCCGACAGATAACTGACCGCCGCCGCGAGGGCGAACAACTCGACCGACGGCAGCACGACCGCGGCCATCATGGCGAGGAAGCTCAACACCAGGGCGCTCGAGACGAGGACACCCAGCAAGGCTTGACGACGCTGCTTGTTCATGGCCGTGAGGCCCCTCCTGCCGATTTCAGTGACGCGTTGTCACTCCGCGCCGAAACCGCGCCACGGTGGGGACGTGACCGTCGACTTGTGAAGACGCCATAAAGCGTTCGCAAAGTATAGGCAAGACAGACAGGAGGGCGAGCGTGGGGTGGATGCGAAGTGAGAACCATGCGGCTCGTCGCTGAATAGTTATCGAAACATGGCGGAAGAGTGTCCGGGGCGCGTACAACCCTCGCTCATGGTGGCGGGACGCCTACGAAGCGTTGCCTGCCTTTCGGCCCTTTCCGCCCTTCCGGGGGTCGAAGCCGTAGAGGGCGAGCTTCCGCCGGTCGGTGGTCTTCACCGAGAAACCCATGCACAGCAGCGGTTCAGGGTGGGCGCGGACGGCGATTCCCTCGGGTTCCCGGAAGCGGAGCGAGGGGTCGACGGAAACGAGCTGACGGCCCGCCGGCCGCCCGGTGCGGACATCGAGGGCGGAAATGAAGGTGTTTCCCCCCGAATCACGCGGATTGCGGCCGTCCGCCTTGCTGTAGGGATTCCCGGTGAGCTGGTAGATGTAATCGCCGTGGAGGGTGCAGCCCTGGAATGTCGCCTTCTCCAGGTAAGCGGCTCCGTCGATCCGCCACAACGGCGTCTCGTCGCCCGCGAGGACGTCCCGCAGCCGGTGCACGGAATAGCCGTGCGCCTTTCCGTCGGCGTCCAGATAACCGACGAGCAGACGGCCCGTGGTCGGGTCGACCGCCGGATGGACCCGGAGGCTGCCCCGGGGCGCGAGGAACCGGGGGCGCACCGAGCGGTCGGCGTCGTCGAGTACCGCCCCGTCCTCGAAGGGCACCCGGGTGACGGCCTGTCCGTACGCGGTCTTCCCCCGCGCCCGGGACTCGACCCACAGCCACACCGTCCGGCCCGCGGCCTGCACCCCCATCGAGACGCCGTGCCCGAAGCCCCGCAGATACATCCGGCCCAGCTGCTCGCCGGAGCCGGAGAAACGGGTGACGCACAGGTCCCCGGCGCGCTTGCGCTCCGCCGCGTCCACCGGGGCCTTCTCGCCGCGCAGCCGCAGTCCGCCCTGGGCCTGCTGCACCACGTACACGTCACCGGTGGTGTCGTCGAACGCGAGCGACTGCGGACCGGTGGTGTCGTTCAGCGCGGTCGGCCGCCACAGCCGGGTGGGCCGGGCGATGTCGAACGAGCCCGCGATCGCGGGCCCCGCCGGGGCGTTCGCGTCCTTCGTGGTCTCGTCGTCCGCCCACAGCGCCAGCCCCGCCAGACCGCCCACCGCCAACGAGGCCGCCCCCGCGACGAGGAGGGTGCGGCGGGTGGAGCCGGAACCGGGGTGCGCCATGGTGCGGGGCCGTTCTGTCGAGGACAAGACGCGCCATTCTGGCATCTTCGCTCGAATCCCGAACGAGAGGCCGGGGCTGCGCGCGGGGGACACCAGGGGAGACGCGCCCGGACACACGAACGGGTGCCCGCCCCTCACGAGGTGAGGGACGGACACCCGAAGGCTGTGCGGCGGCCTGCTTACGCGGGAACGCTCGCCACGCCCTGCGCCAGGAAGCGCTTGCCGTTGACGCGTTCGGAGACACCCTCGCGGTCCAGGTACGGCGTGATGCCGCCCAGGTGGAAGGGCCAGCCGGCGCCCGTGATCAGGCACAGGTCGATGTCCTGCGCCTCGGCGACGACACCCTCGTCCAGCATCAGGCCGATCTCCTGCGCCACCGCGTCCAGGACGCGGTCGCGGACCTGCTCCTCCGTCAGGACGCTGTCGCCCTGCTTGAGGAGCGCGGCGACCTCGGGGTCCAGCTCCGGCTTGAAGCCGTTCTCCGGCTTGTAGACGTAGAAGCCGCGCTTGCCGGCCTCGACGACCGCCTTCAGGTTGGGGGAGACCTTGAAGCGCTCCGGGAAGGCGCGGTTCAGGGTCTCGGAGACGTGCAGACCGATCGCCGGGCCGACCAGCTCCAGGAGCACCAGCGGGGACATCGGCAGACCCAGCGGCTCGACCGCCTTCTCCGCCACGGCCACCGGGGTGCCCTCGTCGATGACGTTCTGGATCTCGCCCATGAAGCGGGTCAGGATGCGGTTCACGACGAACGCCGGGGCGTCCTTCGTCAGGACCGCGGTCTTCTTCAGCTTCCGGGCGACACCGAACGCGGTGGCCAGGGAGGCGTCGTCGGTCTGCTCGCCGCGCACGATCTCCAGGAGCGGGAGGATCGCGACCGGGTTGAAGAAGTGGAAGCCGACGACCCGCTCGGGGTGCTTCAGCTTCGACGCCATCTCGCTGACGGACAGCGAGGAGGTGTTGGTGGCGAGGATCGCGTGCGCCGGGGCGACGGCCTCGACCTCCGCGAACACCGTCTGCTTGACGGACATCTCCTCGAACACGGCCTCGATGATGAAGTCCGCGTCCGCGAAGCCCTCGGCCTTGTCGAGCACACCGGAGACCAGGCCCTTGAGACGGTTGGCCTTGTCCTGGTTGATGCGGCCCTTGCCGAGCAGCTTCTCGATCTCGCCGTGTACGTAGCCCACGCCCTTGTCGACGCGCTCCTGGTCGATGTCGGTCAGGACGACCGGCACCTCGAGGCGGCGCAGGAAGAGCAGGGCGAGCTGGGAGGCCATCAGACCGGCGCCGACGACACCGACCTTGGTGACCGGGCGGGCCAGCGACTTGTCCGGCGCGCCGGCCGGGCGCTTGGCGCGCTTCTGCACCAGGTTGAAGGCGTAGATGCCGGAGCGGAGCTCGCCGCCCATGATCAGGTCCGCGAGGGCCTGGTCCTCGGCGTCGAAGCCCTTCTGCAGGTCGCCGTCCTTGGCGGCCTCCATGATGGCGAGCGCGCGGTAGGCCGCGGGGGCGGCGCCGTGCACCTTGGAGTCGGCGATCGCGCGGCCCTTGGCGACGGCCGCGTCCCAGCCCTCGCCGCGGTCGATCTCCGGGCGCTCCACGGTGATCTCGCCCTTGAGGACCTGCGCGGTCCACACCAGCGAGCGCTCCAGGAAGTCCGCGCCCTCGAACATCGCGTCGGCGATGCCGAGCTCGAAGACCTGCTTGCCCTTGAGCTGGCGGTTCTGGTTGAGCGAGTTCTCGATGACGACCGAGACGGCCTTCTCCGGGCCGATCAGGTTCGGCAGGAGCGTGCAGCCGCCCCAGCCGGGCACCAGGCCGAGGAAGACCTCGGGCAGCGAGAAGGCCGGCAGGGCCTTGGAGACGGTGCGGTACGTGCAGTGCAGACCGACCTCGACGCCGCCGCCCATGGCCGCGCCGTTGTAGTACGCGAAGGTCGGCACGGCCAGCGCGGACAGACGCTTGAAGACGTCGTGGCCGCCCTTGCCGATGGCGAGAGCGTCGGAGTGCCGCTTGAGCAGCTCGACGCCCTTGAGGTCGGCGCCGACGGCGAAGATGAACGGCTTGCCGGTGATGCCGACGCCGACGATCTCACCGTTCGCGGCCTCGGCCTCGACCTGGTCGATCGCCTTGTTCAGGTTGCCGAGGGACTGCGGGCCGAAGGTGGTCGGCTTGGTGTGGTCGAAACCGTTGTCCAGCGTGATCAGCGCGAACCGGCCCCCCGCGGCGGAGCCGCTATCGGACCCGGTCGCGGGGAGTTCGAAGTGCCGTACGTGGGCGGACGTGACGACCTCGTCCGGGAAGAGCTCGGCGGCGCCCTTCAGAAGCTCAGTGGTGGTGCTCACTTGCTGCCTCCGGCGTCCTTGTGGTTCGGGTTCTCCCAGATGACCGTGGCGCCCATGCCGAAGCCGACGCACATGGTGGTGAGGCCGTAACGGACCTCGGGCTGCTCCTCGAACTGGCGGGCCAGCTGCGTCATCAGACGGACGCCGGAGGAGGCGAGCGGGTGACCGTACGCGATCGCGCCGCCGTACTGGTTGACGCGGGTGTCGTCGTCGGCGATGCCGTAGTTCTCCAGGAACGCGAGGACCTGGACCGCGAAGGCCTCGTTGATCTCGAAGAGACCGATGTCCGAGATGGACAGACCGGCCTTGGCCAGCGCCTTCTCGGTGGCCGGGATCGGGCCGTAGCCCATGACCTCGGGCTCGACGCCGGCGAAGGCGTACGAGACGAGGCGCATCTTCACCGGGAGGTTGTTCTCCCGGGCGAAGTCCTCGGAGGCGATGATCGAGGCGGTGGCGCCGTCGTTGAGGCCGGCCGCGTTGCCCGCGGTGACGTTGCCGTGGACGCGGAACGGCGTCTTCAGGCCCGCCAGGCTCTCCATCGTGGTGCCCGGGCGCATCGGCTCGTCGGCGGTGACCAGACCGAAGCCCGTCTCACCGGCCTCCGGGGAGGTGCGGCGCACCGAGATCGGCACCAGGTCCTGCTGGATCTTGCCGTCGGCGTACGCCTTGGCGGCCTTCTCCTGCGAGCGCACCGCGTAGGCGTCGGCGCGCTCCTTGGTGATGCTCGGGTAGCGGTCGTGCAGGTTCTCGGCGGTCATGCCCATGAACAGGGCGGACTCGTCGACGAGCTTCTCCGACACGAAGCGCGGGTTCGGGTCGACGCCCTCGCCCATGGGGTGACGGCCCATGTGCTCGACACCACCGGCGATGACGGCGTCGTACGCGCCGAAGGCGATCGAACCGGCCGTCGTCGTGACGGCGGTCAGCGCGCCGGCGCACATGCGGTCGATGGAGTAGCCGGGCACGGACTGCGGCAGACCGGCCAGGATGCCGGCGGTGCGGCCGAGGGTCAGGCCCTGGTCACCGATCTGCGTGGTCGCGGCGATGGCGACCTCGTCGATCTTGGCGGGGTCGAGACCGGGGTTGCGGCGCAGCAGCTCCCGGATGGCCTTGACGACGAGGTCGTCGGCGCGGGTCTCGTGGTAGATGCCCTTCGGGCCCGCCTTGCCGAACGGGGTACGGACGCCGTCGACGAAGACGACGTCCCTGACGGTACGAGGCACGATGGCTCTCCTCCAGGGTGCGGGATGGCACTGCAGCTGCGGGCGCGCGGCCCGGACACGCGCCTAAGCGCGCGCTTGCTCCCCCCATGCTACTTACGAGTAACCAAGCTGCCCACCCCCGGGGCCGGGAGCGGCGAAGGTCACACCGCGCTCCGGCACCGGAAGCCGGCCGTCCATCATGGCGGCCATCGGGCCGCAGGAGCGGACGACGTCCCGGAAGAAGGCGGTACGGGAGACCCCGAGCGCGCGCAGCGCCGGACCGTGGTCGTACGCGACGACCAGCGCGGCCCCGGCCACGAGCCCCCGCCAGACGGCGGTCGTCCCGCGCCGCGCCGGGAGCGGACGGCGGCCGAGATCCGCGCGCAGCCGCCGGCAGTGGAAGGGCACATGCCGCTCCTCGTCCGCCAGAATCCTTCCCGCGACCTCCGCGGTCAGCGGATCGTCCGTACCGTCGCGCAGCGCCCGGTAGTACCGCAGCGCCACCACCTCCGCGACCATCAGCACCAGCACCTCCGTCCGCAGTCCGAGCGTCCGCCGCAGCCGGACGAACACGGTGTCCGTCCAGTGCCCGTCCAGCGTCCCGGCCCCGGCCGCCGACAGCAGCAGTGCCAGCATGCGCGCGTGATTGCGCTCCTCGGCGACGAACAGGGCCGCCGCCTCGCCGTACCCGGGTATCCCGGCCCGCCGGGCCTTGGCCAGCAGCTGCGCGCCGTCGCCGCCCTCGCCGACCTCGAAGCGCTGGATACTGCGCACCAGGGCCGCGGGCAGCCGGGAGCCCTGCTCCCAGGACGGATCGCCGAGTGTGTCGCGGCGCCGCCGCTCGGTGTGGAAAGCGGCGACCCAGTCCGCGTAGTCCTCGCGGTCGTCGTGTGCCGAGTGTGCCGGGTGTGCCGGGTGGGCCTGATGCGTGAGCCTGTTTTTGAGCATGTTCGAAAACTAGGCGGCGCGAGGAGCGGCCCCTAGAGATCCGGATCAGCGGTGACAGAACCGGGACATGAACCGGGGGAGCGGGGACACCTGCGTCCGCCTATGCGGGGATACGTGCCTCCGTGACGTGCCCGCGCGGATACGGCGGAGGCCCCCGGCGCCGGAGCGTCAGGGGCCTCGTGTGGTTCCGCCGTGTCCTCAGCCCGCCAGAGCGGCCGCGAGGAGCGGGGTCACCAGGTGGATCTGCCAGGGACGGGCGCCGTGCCCGGCCAGGGCGGCGGCGATGGTGTCCGGATCGGCCGGGGCGGGCGGCTCCCAGCACACCCGGCGGACCGTGTCCGGGGTGATCAGGTTCTCCGGCGGCAGGTGCAGCTGCTCGGCGAGGGCCGAGACCGCCGCGCGGGCCGCGGACAGCCGGGCCGCCGCGGCGGGGTCCTTGTCCGCCCAGGCCCGCGGCGGGGGCGGACCCGCCAGCGCCTGGCCGGGCTGCGGAAGCTCCACCTCGGGCAGCGCCTTGGCCCGGTCCACGGCCGCCTGCCACTGCTCCAGCTGGCGCCGGCTCATCCGCTGCCCGAAGCCGGGCAGCGAACCCAGGGCGTTCGCGTTCGGCGGCAGCGCCAGGGCGGCCTCGACGATCGCCGCGTCGCTCAGCACCTTGCCGGGGGAGACGTCGCGCCGCTGGGCCACCTTGTCGCGGGCCGTCCACAGCTCCCGTACGACCGCCATCTGCCGGCGCCGGCGTACCTTGTGCATGCCGGACGTACGGCGCCACGGGTCCTTGCGGGGCGGGGCGGGCGGGGCGGACGCGATGGCGCTGAACTCCTCCAGCGCCCAGCCCAGCTTGCCCTGCCGGTCCAGCTCCCGCTCCAGCTGGTCGCGCAGGTCGACGAGCAGCTCGACGTCGAGCGCCGCGTAGCGCAGCCAGGGGTCGGGCAGCGGGCGGGTGGACCAGTCGACGGCGGAGTGGCCCTTCTCCAGGGCGTACCCGAGGACGGACTCGACCATCGCGCCGAGGCCGACCCGGGGGAAGCCGGCGAGCCGGCCGGCCAGCTCGGTGTCGAAGAGCCGCGAGGGCCGCATGCCTATGTCGCGCAGACACGGCAGGTCCTGGGTCGCGGCGTGCAGGATCCACTCGGTGCCGGTCAGCGCCTCGCCGAGACCGGAGAGGTCCGGGCAGCCCACCGGGTCGATCAGCGCGGTGCCCGCGCCTTCGCGGCGGATCTGGACGAGATAGGCCCGCTGCCCGTAGCGGTATCCGGAGGCCCGCTCGGCGTCGACGGCGACCGGGCCGCGACCGCCGGCGAAGGCCGCGATCACGTCGGCGAGGGCGTCCTCGCCGGCGACGACGGGCGGGATGCCCTCGCGGGGTTCGAGCAGGGGGGTCGGCAGCCCGTGCGCAGGGACTTCGTCGTCCGAGGGGGCGCCCCCGGTGGTTCGTAGTGCGGTGTCACTCGCGGTGTCTTGGGCTTCGGTCACCTGTCAAGGGTATCCGTCCATGGCAAGCGCCCATCGAGGGAACGGTCCCGTTCGGCCCGGGCCGACCGGGCAGAGGGAACGTTCCGTCGACGGGCGCTCGACGTTCTTCACCTGCTGACGCGCAGGGTGGGGCGGGGGTACGCGCTCAGTGGATGATCCCGGTGCGCAGGGCGACCGCGACCATGCCGGCCCGGTCGCCGGTGCCCAGCTTGCGGGCGATCCGGGCCAGGTGGGACTTGACGGTCAGGGCCGACAGGCCCATGGACACGCCGATGGCCTTGTTGGACTGGCCCTCGGCCACCAGCCGCAGCACCTCGACCTCACGGCCGGAGAGCTCGCGGTAGCCGCCCGGGTGGCTCGGGGCACCCGGGGGGCGGCGGTGGCCGAGGCGGGCGGCCGCGGAGCCGATGGGGGCGGCGCCGGGGCGGGTGGGGTGCCCGATGTTCGTGCGCGTACCGGTGACGACGTATCCCTTGACCCCGCCCGCCAGCGCGTTGCGCACGGCGCCGATGTCGTCGGCGGCCGAGAGGGCGAGGCCGTTGGGCCAGCCCGCGGCGCGGGTCTCGGACAGCAGGGTCAGCCCGCTGCCGTCGGGGAGGTGGACGTCGGCGACGCAGATGTCGCGTGGGTTGCCGACGCGGGGACGCGCCTCCGCGATGGATGACGCCTCGATGACGTCGCGTACACCGAGCGCCCACAGATGACGGGTGACGGTGGAACGGACGCGTGGGTCGGCCACGACGACCATGGCCGTCGGCTTGTTCGGGCGGTAGGCGACCAGGCTTGCGGGCTGCTCGAGGAGAACGGACACCAAACCTCCTGGGGGGAAGGTGCGGGACGGGAGCCGGCTCGGGGAAGAAGCCGGGGGGCGGACCCGACTGTGAAGGGGTCATTGACTCCTTCGGCAGCCGGACGGCCCGCCTTTAGGGAAAGATCACGATTTGGTGAGCGACAAGGGGGGCAAATCGGACGCGCGATCGATCATCGTACGAGCCTCATGCCGTTCTGCGGCCCACCCTCGCTCGAAAGTGTCCGAAAAGCATCGCTCGGGCGTGTCGCCGCCCGGGCGTGTCGCGCCCCCGCGCCCCGCGTCTCCCGAACCCGGTGTGTCCCCCCGGTCCCCTCTGTCCCTCTGCCCCCGTGCCGCCGTGTGCTTGCGTCCCCTGGCTACGGCTGCTGCGGGCCCCGCCGCTGCGGCAGCGAGACGACCCCGGCGCCGGACGTGGTCCCCGCCCCCGGCCCCTTCGGCGGCTCCGGCGACGACGGCGGAAGCCCCGCGACCTGGCACAGCAGATCGCACCAGGCCTCCAGATGCGCCCCGGTGTCCGGCACCCCGCCCTGCCCCTCCCGCGGCGTCCACGACGCCCGGATCTCGATCTGCGTCGCCGGCGCGCGCTCCGCGAGCCCCCCGAAATAGTGCGAGCCCGCCATCGTGACGGTGCCGCTCGCCTCCTCGTACGCGAGGCCGCGCGCCTCGAACGCCCCGGTCAGCCAGGACCAGCACACCTCCGGCAGCAGCGGGTCCGCCGCCATCTCCGGCTCCAGCTCCGCCCGCACCAGGGTGACCAGCCGGAACGTCCCCTTCCAGGCGTCGTGCCCGGCCGGGTCGTGCAGCAGCACGAGACGCCCGTCCGCGAGGTCCTCGTCGCCGTCGACGACCACCGCCTCCAGCGCGTACGCGTGCGGGGCGAGCCGCTGCGGCGGCCGGGTCGGCTCGGCCTCGATCTCCGGCCGCAGCCGCACCGCGCGCAGCCCCTCGACCGCCCGCCGGAACGCGGGCGGCACCGCGTCGGCCTCCGTGGCACTCACCTTGTCGTCACCCGCCGTCTTCCCCGTCCCCGTCTCTGTCCCTCGAATGCCGTCGGAATGATCGGAAGAATGTCCCTGAGCCGCAGCCATGCGGGGAAGAGTAGGCGGAACGGGGCCCTGGCGCAGGGAGGGACACCCGGGCCGGGCGAGCGGCTTCTCGCCACATGCGAAGATTCTGGGCGTGAGCGCCATGGATCGCCCTACGGGCCAGCAGACGAAGCACCAGCCGCAGACCTACGACTCCACGTTCCTCAAGGCGTGCCGGCGCGAGGCGGTGCCGCACACGCCGGTCTGGTTCATGCGGCAGGCCGGGCGGTCCCTGCCCGAGTACCTCAAGGTCCGCGAGGGCATCCCCATGCTCGAGTCGTGCATGCGGCCCGAGCTGGTCACCGAGATCACCCTGCAGCCCGTCCGCCGGCACGACGTCGACGCCGCGATCTACTTCAGCGACATCGTCGTCCCGCTCAAGGCCATCGGCATCGACCTCGACATCAAGCCCGGTGTCGGCCCCGTCGTCGACGAGCCGATCCGCACCCGCGCCGACCTGGCCCGGCTGCGCGACCTCACGCCCGAGGACGTCGCGTACGTCACCGAGGCCATCGGCATGCTCACCGCCGAGCTGGGCGCCACCCCGCTCATCGGCTTCGCCGGTGCGCCGTTCACCCTCGCGAGCTACCTCGTCGAGGGCGGCCCGTCCCGCAACCACGAGCACACCAAGGCGCTCATGTACGGCGACCCGCAGCTGTGGGCCGACCTGCTGGACCGCCTCGCCGAGATCACCTCCGCCTTCCTCAAGGTGCAGATCGAGGCCGGCGCCTCCGCCGTCCAGCTCTTCGACTCCTGGGTCGGCGCCCTCGCCCCCGCCGACTACCGCCGCTCGGTGATGCCGGCCTCCACGAAGGTCTTCGACGCGGTCGCCGGGTACGGCGTGCCGCGCATCCACTTCGGTGTCGGTACGGGCGAGCTGCTCGGCCTCATGGGCGAGGCGGGCGCCGACGTGGTCGGCGTCGACTGGCGCGTCCCGCTCGACGAGGCCGCCCGCCGCGTCGGCCCCGGCAAGGCGCTCCAGGGCAACCTCGACCCGGCCGTCCTGTTCTCCTCCCGCGAGGCCGTCGAGGCCAAGACGGACGAGGTCCTGGCCGCGGCCGAGGGCCTGGAGGGCCACATCTTCAACCTCGGTCACGGTGTGCTGCCGACGACCGACCCGGAGGCCCTGACCCGGCTCGTCGACTACGTGCACACGCGTACCGCGCGCTGAGTCGCTGAGTGGGTACGCGCGGCGGGCCGGGGCGAGCAGCCCCTGAGCCCGCCGCCTCGGCCCCGGTGCCTCAGCCCGCCGCCCGTACCGCCGCGACCGCCTTGCGCGCCGCCACCAGGACCGGGTCCCACACCGGCGAGAACGGCGGCGCGTACCCGAGGTCCAGGGCGGTCATCCGCTCCACCGTCATCCCGGCCGTCAGCGCCACCGCCGCGATGTCCACCCGCTTCGCCGCACCCTCGCGGCCCACGATCTGCACCCCGAGCAGCCGTCCCGAACGCCGCTCGGCCAGCATCTTCACCGTCATCGGCGCCGCCCCCGGGTAGTAGCCCGCCCGGCTCGTCGACTCCACGGTCACCGTCACGTACTGGAGCCCCACCGCACGGGCGTCCTTCTCCCGCAGCCCGGTCCGCGCGATCTCCAGGTCGCACACCTTGGACACCGCCGTGCCCACCACGCCCGGGAACGTCGCGTAGTCGCCGCCCACGTTCGAGCCGATGACCTGGCCGTGCTTGTTGGCGTGCGTGCCCAGCGGAATGTGCCGCTCCTTGCCGGACACCAGGTCGAGGACCTCCACGCAGTCGCCGCCCGCCCACACGTTCTCCTGCCCGCGCACCCGCATCGACAGGTCGGTGAGCAGACCCCCGTACGCCCCCAGCGGCAGCCCCGCCGCCCGCGCGAGGGTGGTCTCCGGCACCACGCCCATGCCGAGCACGACCACGTCCGCCGGGAACTCGCCGGTGTCCGTCGTGACCGCCCGCACCCGGCCGTCGTCGCCGGTCAGGATGCCGGTGACCGCCGACGATCCGACCGTACGGATGCCCAGGCCGTCCATCGCGTGATGCACCAGGCGTCCCATGTCGGGGTCGAGCGTGGCCATCGGCTGCTCGCCCCGGTTGAGGACCGTCACCTCGAAGCCGTGGCCGAGCAGCGCCTCCGCCATCTCCACCCCGATGTACCCGGCGCCGACGACCACGGCCCGCCGGCCGCGCGCCCGGGACAGCGACTCGATCAGCGACTGCCCGTCGTCGAGGGTCTGCACGCCGTGCACGCCCGGCGCGTCGATGCCCGGCAGCGGCGGCCGCGACGGGCGGGCGCCCGTCGCGATCACCAGCTTGTCGAAACCGGTCCACGCCTCCGTGCCCGACTCCAGGTCCCGGGTCCGCACCCGCTGACCGGGCAGATCCAGCTCGGTCACCTCGGTCCGCATCCGCAGATCGATGTCCCGGGCGCGGTGCTCCTCCGGGCCGCGCGCGATCAGCGCGTCCCGGACGGGGACGTCACCGCCGACCCAGTACGGGATGCCGCAGGCCGAGTACGAGCTGAAGTGACCGCGCTCGAACGCGACGATCTCCAGCTCCCCGGGCTTCCTCAGCCTGCGCGCCTGTGACGCGGCGGACATGCCCGCCGCGTCCCCGCCGATGACCACAAGGCGTTCGCTCATGGGGCCTTATTCTGCGGGCTCCCCGTCGGGTGCGGGCATGGAGGGTCCGGCCGTGTCGCCGGATCCGGCCGTTCCGGCCGTTCCGGCCGTTCCGGCCGTTCCGGCCGTTCCGGCCGTTCCGGCCGTTCCGGCCGTTCCGGACGTGGCGGCCGGTGCCTGAGGTGCGGCCGGTGCCGGCGATGCGGGTGTTCCGGGCGTGCCGCCCGTCCAGTGCGGCAGCCCGGGGGTGGCGAGCGCCCCGTGCCCGGTCGCCACCGGCGCACGCCGGCGCAGCCGGGGCCGGACCAGCCACCGCCACACCGCGTACCCGACCGCCGCGACCGCCAGCCACGGCGCGAGCGCGGCGAGCACGACGAGGACCCACGTGACGGCGGTGGCCAGCGCGTGCCAGCCGCCGCTCAGGGCGTCGAGGAAGCCGGGCCGGTCGTCGTCCTCGGCGGGGGGCGCGCTGGTCCGTGTCTCGCTCAGCAGGAGCGTGATCGTCGCCAGTGACGTACGGTCCTTCAGTGAGGCCTGCTGGGCGAGCAGCGCCTCCAAGTCGGCCTGCCGCCTGCTCAGTTCGCTCTCCAGGGACACCACGTCGCTCAGCTGCGTCGCCTTGTCCATCAGCTCCCGCACCCGCGCGACGCTCGCTCGCTGGGTCGCGATCCGGCTCTCGACGTCCACCACTTGGTCGGTGACGTCCTTCGCGTCCGCCTTGCGCGACAGCAGCTTGCCGCCACCCGCGAGCTTGGTGAGGACGTCGTCGTAACGGTCCTGCGGGACGCGCAGCACCAGCCGGGACGTGACCAGACTCTCGTCGCTGTAGGAGACCTCGTCGCCGTCGTCGCGTTGCGTCGTCTCGGTCTCGACCCGGCCGCCCGCGTCCGTCGCGGCACGGCGGGCGTCGGCCGCCGCGTTCTCCACGCTGCGGACCCGGACGGACAGTTCGGCGGTACGGATGACGTGCTGTTGCGCCGCCGGGGTACGGGGCGTGCCGCCCTTCCCCTGCGCCGGAGGCTTGGCCGTCAGTCCCGCGCTGGGCCCGTCGGCCCGGTCGGCGGCGGCCCCGCTCCCGGCGGCGTACCCGCGGTCCGCCGCCTTCGCGTCCGCCGACCCGGCGTCGGCGGTGCCGCCTCCGGCGCAGCCCGTCAGGACCAGCGAGGCCGTCAGCAGCGTCGCCGCCGCGCCCGCCCGTACCGTCCCGGCTCTCTTCTTCCCCATGTCCACGTTCCCGTTGCTCATCAAGGCCCCCCAAGGCGATCGTCGGTGTGTCGTGGCGCCTTTTTGACGGAGGGGGCGGGTGTCCGGTTTCGCTTCGGCGGTCGCGATGCGGTCACGGTCAGGCCTCGGATCGGGCGCGCCGAAGCGGTTTGAGAGAGTGGGACCATGAACGCGAACGCGCAGACAACGGACGCACCGGACGTCGTCGTCATCGGCGGCGGCATCGCGGGCCTCGCCGCCGCCCACCGCCTCGTCACGGCCGGTAAGCGGGTCGTCCTCCTCGAAGCGAGCGACCGGGTCGGCGGCAAGCTGCTGGCCGGCGAGATCGCCGGCGCCCCCGTCGATCTCGGCGCCGAATCCCTGCTCGCCCGGCGGCCGGAGGCCGTCGCGCTCGCCGAGCGGGTCGGCCTCGGCGACCGCCTCCAGGCCCCCGCCACCACCACCGCCTCCGTCTGGTCCCGCGGCGCGCTCGTGCCCATGCCCAAGGGCCACGTCATGGGCGTCCCCGGCGACGGCCGGGCCGTCGAGGGCCTGCTGTCCGCCGAGGCCGTGGCGCGCGTCGGCCGCGACCGCGAGCTGCCGCCCACCGAGATCGGCGACGACATCGCCATCGGCGCGTACGTCGCCGAACGGATGGGCCACGAGGTCGTCGACCGGCTCGTCGAACCCCTCCTCGGTGGGGTGTACGCGGGCGACGCCTACCGCATCTCGATGCGCGCCGCCGTCCCCGCGCTGTTCCGCGCCGCCCGTGAGCACGCCACGCTCACCGAGGCCGTACGCGCCGTCCAGCAGGCGGGCGCGGCCGGCCCGAGCGACGCCGCGGGCGGCGGTACGGGCCTCGGCACCGGCCTCGGCGGCTCCGCCTTCGCCGGCATCCGGGGCGGCGTCGGCACGCTCCCCGGCGCGGTCGCCGACGCCGTACGCGCCGCGGGCGGCACGATCCTCACCCGTACCCCGGTCACCGGCCTGCGCCGCACCGGCCCCGACGGCTGGGAGGTCACCACCCCGGACCGGGTCCTCACTCCCGGCGCCGTCGTGCTCGCCACCCCCGCCGGACCCGCGGCCGAGCTGCTCGCCGGTCTCGCGCCCGCCGCGGCGACCGAGCTGAGCGCCGTCGAGTACGCGTCCATGGCCCTGATGACCCTGGCCTTCCGGCGCGCCGACCTGCCCGAGCTGCCCGGCTCCGGCTTCCTCGTCCCGCCGGTCGACGGCCACACCATCAAGGCGTCCACCTTCGCCAGCCAGAAGTGGCAGTGGATCGCCGACGGCGCCCCCGACCTCTTCGTGCTCCGCACCTCCGTCGGCCGCTACGGCGAGGCGGAGCAGGTCGACCGCGAGGACTCCGACCTGGTCGACGTCTCCCTGAAGGACCTGGCCGCCGCCACCGGTCTGGCCGCCCGGCCCGTCGCCTCCACCGTCACCCGCTGGATCGGCGGCCTGCCGCAGTACCCGGTCGGCCACCTGGCCCGGGTCGACCGGATCCGCGCCGCCGTCGCCGGACTGCCCCGGCTGGCCCTCGCGGGCGCCGTCTACGAAGGCGTCGGAATCCCCGCGTGCGTCGCTTCGGGCGAGCGCGCGGCGGACGAGATCATCGCCACGTCGGAAACGGGCGACCCCGGTGCGGGGCACTCTCGGTGAAGGGCGAGAATAGAGCCATGAGTGCGCCCGAAAAGATCCCGAACGCCGGTAAGAAGGCGAAGGACCTCAACGAGGTCATCCGCTACACCCTGTGGTCCGTCTTCAAGCTGCGCGATGTTCTTCCCGAGGATCGGGCCGGCTACGCCGAAGAAGTCCAGGAGCTGTTCGACCAGCTCGCCGCCAAGGACATCACCATCCGCGGCACCTACGACCTCTCCGGGCTGCGCGCCGACGCCGATCTCATGATTTGGTGGCACGCCGAGACGAGCGACGAGCTCCAGGACGCGTACAACCTGTTCCGCCGCACCAAGCTGGGCCGTGCCCTGGAGCCGGTGTGGTCGAACATGGCGCTGCACCGTCCCGCCGAGTTCAACAAGTCGCACATCCCGGCCTTCCTGGCCGACGAGACCGCGCGTAACTACGTGTCGGTGTACCCGTTCGTGCGCTCGTACGACTGGTACGTGCTGCCGGACGAGGACCGTCGCCGGATGCTCGCCGACCACGGCAAGATGGCCCGCGGCTACCCGGACGTGCGCGCCAACACGGTCGCCTCGTTCTCGCTCGGCGACTACGAGTGGATCCTGGCCTTCGAGGCCGACGAGCTGCACCGTATCGTCGACCTCATGCGTCACCTTCGGGGCTCCGAGGCGCGCCTGCACGTCCGCGAGGAGATCCCGTTCTACACCGGCCGGCGCAGGAGCGTCGCCGAGCTGGTGGCGGGCCTGGCCTGAGGCTGACGTCCCCGGGGCCCGACCGGGCCCCGGAGCTCAGTCCTCCGGCATCACCGACCAGGTCACCGTCCGGCGCCCAGCCGGATGGGTGGCCCCTCGACCCGGAAGATCAGACGGCTCGCGGTCCTTCGCGAGCCGCTCCAGCGACACCGGGTCCGGCTCCGGGTGCGGCGCGCATGACGCGCGCCGCACCGGCGTCTTCTGGGCCGTGTACGCGGACGGATCCGCGTGCGGCCCCATCGCGGCCAGAGGTGCCGCCGTCTCGGCCTCCTCCTCCGCGCTCGCCCCGTCGCCGCCCATCGCCTCGTCGGGCACCTCGCCCGTCAGCAGATAGCGCTCCAGATAGCCGTTCACACAGGCGTTGGGGCCGCCTCCGGTGCCGTGCGTCCCGGCACCCCGCTCGGTCACCAGCGCGGAACCCGCCAGCCGGCGGTGGAGTTCGAGCGCCCCCTCGTATGGTGTCGCGGCGTCGCGTTCGGCCGCGAGGATCAGCACCGGCGGCAGCACTCCCGGACCGGTGCGCACGTCCAGCGGTTCCTGGCGCGGCGCGGGCCAGTACGCGCAGGGCAGGTTCGCCCACACGTTGTCCCAGGTCTCGAACGGGGCGCGGCGCGCGAGCCGGGTGTTGTCGTGGTCCCAGACGGCGAAGTCCTCCGGCCACGGGCCGTCGTTGCACTCCACGGCCGTGTAGACGGCGGTCCCGTTCCCCGGATCGGCGTCCTTCGTGTCCTCCGGATCGACGGGGTCGGGAGCGGCCTGGGTCACCAGCGGCTTCGGATCGCCCTTCAGATACGCCCCGAGCGCGCCCGCCCGGGCCGGCCAGAACCGGTCGTCGTACAGTGCCGCGAGCATCGCCCGGTGCAACTGCCCCGGCCCGACCCGGTCGTCCGCCGGATGCGCGGCGAGCCGGGCGCGCACCTTCTCGTAACGGCGGGCGACCTCGGCGGCCGTCGTCCCCAGCCCGTACACCTTGTCGTGCCGGGCCGCCCAGGTACGGAAGTCCTCCCAGCGCTGCTCGAAGGCGAGCGACTGGTCGAGGTTGCTCTCGTACCAGATCTTGCCCGGCGCCGGGTTCACGGGCGCGTCGAAGACCATCCGGCGTACGTGGTGCGGGAACAGCGTCGCGTACAGGGCGCCGAAGTACGTGCCGTACGAGGCGCCCATGAACGTCAGCCGCCGCTCGCCGAGCGCCGCCCGCAGCACCTCCAGGTCGCGGGCGTTGTTGAGCGAGTGGTAGTGCCGCAGGGCCGGGCCGGTGCGCTCCGCGCAGCCCCGCGCGTACGCCTTGGCGCGGGCGATCCGCTCCCGCTTGAAGTCCTCCGGGGGCTCCGACGGCGCGAGCGACGGCCCCTGCTGGCGGTCGGCCGGGGCCTGGCAGGACACCGGCGCGGACCGGGCCACGCCGCGCGGGGCGTAGCCGACCAGGTCGTACGCGGCGGCGATGCGCTTGAAGACGGGCAGTTCGGCGGCGAGCGGGAAGAAGGTGGAGGAGGCGCCGGGGCCGCCCGGGTTGTAGACGAGCGCGCCCTGCCGCTTCGCCTCCGGGCCGGCGGCCCTCACCCGGCTGACCGTCAGCGGGACGCGGGTGCCGTCCGGTTGCGCGTAGTCGAGCGGGACCTCCACGGTCCCGCACTCCACCGGCTCCGGCAGTTTCTCGGCCGCCGGGCACGCCCCGAACCGGATGCCCCGCGCCGCCGCGACCCGCACCGCGACCGCGACGCCCAGGCTTTCGGCGGACGGGGCCGGCCCGCCCGGCGCGGCCGCGGCGGGGGTGGCGACGGCGGCCGGGGTGAGGAGGGCGGACAACAGCAGCGCGACCGGCTTCATGGGGGATCCTTCGAGGAGACCTTCCGGCGGGGGCGGGACAGACGCCTCCCAGGGGGAGGGTTCGCCGCCGGGGCGGCGCTGTAAAGCACCGTCGGCGGGTGTCGCCGCACTGTCCCCGGAACGCCGCACGCGGCGGAAGCGCGGGGAGGGACGCGCGCCCCCGGCGTGCGCTGTTCCGGGCTCTTGGCGTCCGACCTTGACCTTGACACGGTGACAAGCCCTTCACTGGGCCGCAGGAGGTGGCCCACATGACCATGTCGGCATCGGCATCCGTGCCAGAAGAAGACGCCAAGAAGGCGTCCGTGCTCCGGGGGCTGGAGCATCCCGACGCGTCGGTCCGGGTCCGGGCGGCACTGGCGATCGGTTCGCGCCCCGACGCGGGGTACGTCGCGCCGCTGATCGAGCGGTGCCGGGTCGAACCCGACTTCTCCGTACGGGAGACGCTGACCTGGGCACTGACCCGCCACGCGGCCGACGCGACGGTTCCGCCGCTCGTCGCCGAGGTCCGCTCGGACCGGCCGCGGGCGCGGAGCCAGGCACTGCACACGCTGTCCAAGATCGGGGACCGGCGGGCGTGGCCGGTGATCACCCCGGTGCTGCTCGCGGACTCCGACGTCGAGGTGGCCCGCACCGCCTGGCGGGCGGCGGCCGTGCTCGTACCCGAGGGGGAGGAGCGGGCGCTCGCCGTAGAGTTGGCGAAACGGCTGGGGTGGGGAGCGCACGACACGCAACTGAGTCTCAGCCGGGCGCTGATCGCGCTCGGCGAGGTGATGCTGCCGCTCCTGGCGGCGGCGGAGACGGACCCCGATCCCGACGTGCGCGCGCACGCGGGGGCCACGGTGAGGCTGTGGCGCGACCCGGACGCCGGATTCGCCTCGGCCATCGAGGAGGCGAAGCGGGTCGTGGCCCTGGGCGGGCAGGCCGGCGGGGATTCGGGCGCGTCGGGTTCGGGCGCGTCGGGTTCAGGCGAGGGCGAGGGCGAGGGCGAGGCGGAGGGGCGGTAGACGGTGCTGATCGGTGAGGTCGCGCGACGGTCCGGGGTGAGCGCCCGCATGCTGCGGCACTACGAGGCGCTCGGCCTGGTGCGGCCGACCGGCCGTACCGGCTCGGACTACCGGGAGTACTCCGCCGAGAACATCCGGCGGATCTTCCACATCGAGAGCCTGCGGTCCCTCGGCCTGTCGCTGCGCGACGTCGGACGCGCGCTCGACGACCCCGGCTTCGCGCCCGCCGGGCTCGTCGACGACCTCGTCCGCCGTACGCGGGAACGCATCGCGGCGGAGACGGAGCTGCTCACGCGGCTGCGCCGGATCGACGCCGCCGCACCCGAGGACTGGGAGGACGTCCTCCAGATCACCGCGCTGCTCCAGGCGCTGGGCTCGGAGAACCCGAAGGCGCGGCAGCGCGCTGCCCTGTCGGCGGCCGAGGAGGTCCCCGTACCGGTGGAGGCCCTGGTCGAGGCGGTCCTGCGGGAGCCGGACCCGAACGTCGCCGGTGCCCTGCGCTGGGCGCTCGTCCCCGCGGGCGAGGAGGCGGCCGTGCTGCTCGCGCGGGGGCTCGACGCGACGGAGGCCGAGGTACGCGTCCGGGCCGTCCGTTCCCTCGCCGAGATCCCGGGCGACGCGGCGACCGCCCTGCTCCACGACGCCCTCGCGCATCACGACGGGGTGGTGCGCGGGTACGCGGCCCTCGCGCTCGGCGCGCGGGGCGTGGCCGACGCCGTACCGACCCTCGTCGACCTGATCGTCGAGGGCCGCAACGACGTCGACGCCGCCGACGCGCTGGGCGCCCTTGCGCACGAGGCCGCGCCGGCGGAGCGGATCACGGCCGCGCTCGTCGGCCGCCTCGCCGCCGGCACCCCGGAACCCCCGGCGCGCCGGCGGCTCACCCAGGCGCTCGCCGACATCCCCGGGCCCGCGGCCGTCCGCGCGCTCGAAGCGCTGTCCGACGACGAGGACCGGGAAGTGTCCCTGACGGCCACGGCGGTGCTGCGGCTGCGGGACGTACAGACGCGTCCGGGGCCGTGAGCCCGCGCGCGTGAGCCCCAGGTGACTACCGCCTTCTGCCGCCGACCGGCCGCACCGCCGTACGGAGCCGGTGGGCGAGCCGGGCGGCCGGGCCCGGCGGGCGGGTGCCCGCCCGTTCGCGCCACCAGGCGACGAGCAGCCGGCGCGCGGCCGGGTCCTCGGGACGGCCGGAGACCAGCAGTTCCTCGGCGAAGTCGAGGGCGTCGTGCCGGTATCCGTCGGTTATGGGCTGCGTACGGGCGTACGCGAGGAACGCCGGCCGGTAGTCCGCGCCCAGGATTTCCGGCAGTTCCGGCGCCACCTTCGCCACCACGTCGGCCCGCTTGCCCGCGAGCGCCCGGCTCTGCACCCCGAGCCGCCGGACGTCGAACCCCTCGGGCACCGGGGTCCCCGCCACCAGAGCCGAGAGCAGCGCCGTCTCCGCGAGCCCGACCCGCTGCCGGGCGCGCAGGGTGCCGGCCGGGTCGGGCTCGCGCCGGATGGCGTGCGCGACGGGTGTCGCGGCCGGCACGGCCCGAGGGGCGTGGACGGGTACCGCGGGCGGCATCGCACCGCCCGAGACCCGGGCGCCC
The DNA here is from genome assembly GCF_040635425.1 of Streptomyces laurentii. Taxonomy (NCBI): domain Bacteria; kingdom Bacillati; phylum Actinomycetota; class Actinomycetes; order Kitasatosporales; family Streptomycetaceae; genus Streptomyces; species Streptomyces laurentii. Next base: position 35,897 of record NZ_JBEYHT010000017.1, read on the forward strand.
GCGCCGATCAGCAGCGGCCGCGGGCGTGCCGCGAGCACCGTCGTACGGATCGCGTCGAGTTCGGCGGCCAGCTCCTCGCGCGCGGGGAAGCGGTCGTCCCGTTCGAGCAGGACCCCCGGCGGGGAGACCCGGGAGGCGAGGTCCGCCAGGATGTCGAGGACCGGCCGCGGCACCGGGTGGGCGTGCGTGTCGTGCCACACCCCGTCCCGCTCCAGACCGCCCGCGACGTGCACGTACGCGAGGGCGTCCAGCGGCAGCCCGGACAGGGCCTCGGCCGGGTCCTCGCCCCGGTTGACGTGGTTGGTGTACAGATTGGCGACGTCGATCAGGAGCCGTACCCCCGTACGGTCCACCAGCTCGGTCAGGAACTGCGCCTCCGTCAGCTCCTCGTCCGGCCAGGCGATCAGGGCCGCGATGTTCTCCAGGGCCAGCGGCACCGGCAGCGCGTCCTGCGCGATCCGCACGTTCTCGCACAGCACGTCGAGCGCGTCCCGGGTGCGCGGCACCGGCAGCAGATGGCCCGCCTCCAGCTGCGGCGTCGCGGTCACGGGCCCCCCGGCCCGTACGAACGCCACGTGTTCCGTCACCAGCGGCGCGCCCAGCGCCTCCGCCTTCCGCGCGAGCGCCGCGAGCCGGCCGGCGTCCGGCCGGTCGGCGCCGCCGAGCCCCAGCGACACGCCGTGCGGGACGACGGTCGTCCCCCGCGCCCGCAACCGGGCCAGCGAGTCGGGCAGGTGGTCGACGCAGAGGTTCTCCGCGACCACCTCGACCCAGTCGATCCCGGGCAGCGCCTCGACCGCGTCCGCGATCTCCGGCCGCCACCCGATGCCGACCCCCAGATCCACGTACGCGCGTGCCTTCCCCGATTCCCCCATGCCGTTGTCCCCCTTCTCGGCCGTGCGGTCTCTGAGCTGATGGCCCGGAACCAAACGTTCGAATCCGGATCAAGAGACGTTCAGAGCTTCATTTGAGGTTCGCTGCCGTGTACGGTCCCACAGGCCCCGGCAGCCCCGCCGGGACTCTGCGTCACCCGGTTCTCCGGGTTAGGCGTCGGCCGGTTCTCCGGGTTAGGCGTCGGCCGGTTCTCCGGGTTAGGCGTCGGCCGAGAGGCCCGCGGCCGGGAACTCCGAGATCACGGTGTTCGAGCCCGGGGCGATCTCCGTGAAGCCGGCGTCCCGGACCACCGGGAGGTCGCCCGCCGACAGGCGCGCCCAGCGTTCCGGGGAGGCCGTACGGACGGCGAGCGGGAAGCCGGCCGCGCGCCAGGCCGCGCGGGCCGGGTCCGGCAGGCGCCACCACAGGAGCTGGGCGCCGTGGCCGGCCTGGGCCATCGTCTTGCCCGCCGACATGTCGAGCTTCGGATTCAGCCACAGCACCGCCGCGCCCTCCGGGACGGGGCCCGGCTCGGCCGGGTCGTCGAGGTCGGTGCCCGACACCTGGAGCTTGGCCAGCTCCTTGGGCCAGCCGTCCAGCGGGATCGGCGGGAAGACGTGCACCTCGGCCGGCGCCGGCCTCTCGGTCCCGCCCGCTTCATCCGCCTTGTCCGTCTCATTCGAGCCGTCTCCGGTCGCCGGACCGGTCACGGTGATGCCGGGCAGCCCCGCCGCCTTGCGCCACTCCGCGCCGCGCGCCCGGCGCACCACCTTGCGGATCCGGGCGTCCTGCCAGTCCGTCATGGCCTGCGCCCAGGGCCCCTCGCCGAGCGACCGTTCGTCGGACAGGATCGTCAGGACCGCGCGGGCGGCCGTTTCCAGGGCGTCGGTACGGGCCGGGGGCGCGGCGCGTTCGATCCGTACCACCAAGGGGAGAACGAACTCGGGCTTTTCGTCACTGCTGCTCACCCGGCAAGTCTGCCACCGCGTCCGCCGGGTCCCGCTCCCGGTTTTCTTGTGGGAACCGGCGCTTCCGGGACAGGATGCCTCTCATGAAGAGTGATTTGTTCGCGAGTGAGCACCTCGCCGAGGCCGCCATGGTCCCGGGGATGACCCTGCAGAACGCCAAGTCGGTCAAGTACGCCGTCAATGGCGAGATGCACGCCCGGCAGGGCTCGATGGTCGCGTTCCGGGGGAATCTGCAGTTCGAGCACAAGAGCCAGGGCCTGGGCGGCCTGCTCAAGCGGGCCGTGACCGGCGAGGGCCTGGCGCTGATGGCCGTACGCGGTCAGGGCGAGGCGTGGTTCGCGCACGAGGCGCAGAACTGTTTCATCGTCGAGATCGAGCAGGGCGACTCGCTGACCGTCAACGGCCGCAACGTCCTCTGCTTCGACGCCACCCTCCACTACGAGATCAAGACGGTGAAGGGCGCCGGCATGACCGGCGGCGGCCTGTTCAACAGCCTCTTCACCGGGTACGGCAAGCTCGCCCTGATGTGCGAGGGCACGCCGATCGTCATACCCGTCACGCCGGAGGCGCCGGTCTTCGTCGACACGGACGCCGTCGTCGGCTGGAGCGCCCAGCTCCAGACCTCGCTGCACCGCTCGCAGTCCTTCGGCTCGATGATGCGCGGCGGCTCGGGCGAGGCCGTGCAACTGCGCCTGGACGGCAACGGCTTCGTCGTCGTCCGCCCGAGCGAGGCGACCCCGCAGAAGGCCGCGAACTGACCGTCGTACGGGATCAGCGATGAGGTTCGAGGGCGTCGGACGCCGCTACGGACCGCGCGGGCCGTGGGTGCTGCGCGAGGTGGGCATGGACCTGCCCGCCGGCACCCTCACCCGGGTCACCGGCGCCAACGGCACGGGGAAATCCACCCTGTTACGGCTCGCGGCGGGCCTCGACGCGCCCGGCGAGGGCCGGATCACCGGCCGCCCGGCCCGTACCGCGTACGTCCCCGAACGCTTCCCCGCCGCCCTGCCGCTCACCGCCCTCGGCTACCTCGTCCACCTCGGCCGGATCCAGGGCCTCGACAGGCGTACGGCCCGGCGGCGGGCGGGGGAGTGGCTGGAGCGCTTCGGCGCCGGCGGCTACCGGGACACCCGGCTCGGCGAACTGTCCAAGGGCAGCAGCCAGAAGGTCGCCGTCGCCCAGGCCCTGCTCGCCGCGCCGGGCCTGCTCGTCCTCGACGAGGCGTGGACGGGTCTCGATACGGGGGCCCGCAACGAACTCGACCAGGCGGTGAGGGAACGGACCGCCGCCGGTGGCCGCGTCCTCTTCGTCGACCACGATCCGAGGCGGCTGGCGGGCGAGCCGGACGCCGTGTGGACGGTGGCGGCGGGCCGCGTCACCCGTTTTGACGTCGAACCGCCCGTGGCCGAACTCCGGGTCCACATCACCGCCACTGCCGGCACCGGCGTCCCCGAGGGCTTGCCCACCGCGTACGTACGGCGCGACGGCGACCGACTGACCGTCACCGCGGCCCCCTCCGAATCCGACGCCATCCTGCGCGCCCTGCTCGACGCGGGCTGGCACATCGACACCCTCCGCACCAGCACCCACACGACCGACGACGAGAGTGTCCGCGCATGACGGCGTTGATCCGCTATCAGTCCGCCCTGCTGCTCCGCTCCCAGCGCTGGCTCGCGCCGTTCCTCGTGTACGCGGCCTTCGCCGCCGTCGGCATCCGCCCCGGGGACCCGGTGCTGGACTCCCTCGGGTACGCGGTCGCGGGCCTGGTGCCGGTGACGGCGTGGGTGGTCCGGATCTGCCTCGTCCAGGAGCCGCCCGCCGCCCGCGCCGTCACGGCGACCGCCGCCGGCCGCACCCGTGCCCACCTGGCCACGATCCTCACCGGAGCCCTGGCCGCACTCCTCGTCGGCGTCGTCACGGTCCTCGCCGTCACGGCCCTGGCCGACCGGCGCGGCCTCACCCCGCTCGCGGCGGGGATGGCGGGACTCGTGGCCGCCGCCGTCTGCGTCCTGACCGGCACGACCGTCGGCGCCCTCACCACCCGCCCGCTGATCCAGGCCCGCGGCTGGTCCCTGGCGGCCCTGCTGCTCGGCTCGCTGCTCGCCCTGGTCACCGCGGGCTCCCCGGCCCGCACCACCCTGACGGCCCTGACCACGGCGGCCCGCACGACCCCGGCCACCGCCCCGCACCCCTGGCCGGCCCTCCTCCTCGCCCTCACCCTCACGACGGCCTCCGTGACCCTCGCCTGCCGCGCCACGGCCTGGCGTGCCTGAACGTCCGTTCCGGAGCACACGACGACCGGGGCAGAGCGCGCGATGCGCCCGCCCCGGTCGACGAGGTGTGCGTGGGGACAAGGGGTGCGACCGGGGTCAGTAGCCGACGACGTCCGCGACCTGCTGGGCGTTGCTGACGGCACCCGCCCAGACCCGGATGTCGCTGATCCGGACGGGCACGTGGCTCCCGGCCCAGGCCGTGCCGACGGAGAAGCCCGAACCGACCGTCGCGTTGTAGGCTCTCGGGGTGACCTGCCGGACACCGTCGACATAGAGACTGATGGTTCTCGTCGTGGCGTCGTAGACCCCGGTGAGACCGACTCTGCCCTTCGGGGTGCCGAGCTCCTCACTGGCCACGGAGACGACGGTGCCGTCCGGTGCCGGACGCCCGAAGTGCCAGCGTCCGACGGGGATTTTCTGGAAGATGAGCTCGCCGGTCTCCTCATCGATCACCGGAGGCGTGCTGGTGTCGTCGATCATTCCGACCTTCTCGAACCAGACGGCCCACGAGGACCCGGCAGCTCCCGCCTGCTGGCCGAGAACCCGCGTGCGGGACCCGTTGGGCAGGTCGGAGAGCTTTTCGGTGTCCACCTCCACCGCCGTGGCGACGGTGAAGGAGCCGGTGTCGTCCACGAGCGGGCGCTCGGTCGAGCCGAAGTCGTCCACCCCGTCCAAGCCGATGGTCTCGCCGTTCAGCGAGGTCGCGGACGACAGCGTCAGTGTGTTGCCGTATCCGCTGCTGTCGGGCAGGGAGGAGCCGGTGGCACCGGCCGGGCTGTAGGAGGCGACCAGTTCGACGGAGGCATGGCCACCTTCGCCTGTCAGGCCCGCCTCGGTGGCCACCTCCTGCGGGGACAGCTGGCGCTGCCAGACAGTCGGCTCGTCGATCTCGCCCGGGAAGTGGTCCGTGTACGAACCGGAGTGCTTGGCGCGTCCTATCTGAAGGCCACCGGCCGAGGCCCACAGGGGCGCGGCGATGTCGGTGCTGCCCTGCGGCGCGCCGTTCACGTAGAGGTGAGCCTTCTTCGTGGCGTCGTCCACGACGAGGCCGAGGTGGGTCCACGATCCGGGCTGCGGCGCGTGCAGCGCGTCGACCCGCCGTGTACCGATCCCGCCGTCCGCAGTGTCCTCGTCGGGCAGCCGCACGCACCAGGTGCGGACGTCACCGCAGTAGCCCAGGGAGAAGGCGCTCTGGTGGGAGCCGTCCTGTGCCAGTACCGCGAAGTCCTCGGTACCGGTGGTCTCCGGTCGCGCCCACGCCGTCACGGTGTAGGAGGCCCGGGTGTCGACGACCTGCTCGGCCGTCCATGCCGCGCCCTGGCTCGTACGGGTCAGGGCCAGCGCCTTGTCTTGCGTCTTGGTGCCGTCCTGTGCCGTCAGTTCGCCCTGGCGGCCGTGATCGGTACGGCTCGTGCCGGAGCCGGCGAGGGCCAGGTCGTGCCGAAGGGCGGGGTCGTCCGTGGAACGGTCCACCGCCGCCCCGGACTCTTCGTCGAAGTTCCACTTGCCGACAGGCGCGGATCCCATTTTGACCAGGAACTTCACCGTCGCCGCACCGACCCGGTTCTGGGCGTCCTTGACCCGGACGTCCAGGAGGAAGGTGCCGGACATCGGGGGGAGGACGCCGACGGTGAACGATCCGTCGCTGAAGGCCGTCCAATCGCTCCAGACATCCTCGTAGGAGAACCGGTACTGGTAGTGGGTGCCCGTTCCGTCGACGCCCGTGCCGAAGGTGAACGATCCCGCCTGGTTCGGGCCACCGAGAGCCTCGCACGCGCCGCCCGTGACACACGGGGCGTACACCGAGCTGGACTTCACAACCGGCGACTCGGGGCCCACGAGCTGCCCCTGCCCGTCCTGGCCGGCCGTCACCCGCGACGCCGCCTGGGCGCTGCTCGCCGAGAGTGCGAGCAACGAGGGGGTGCTCACTGTCAGCCCCAAGGCCAAGGCCATGGTCGCGAGCCGCCTCGGCCTGCGGACACGAGGAACGTGCCCACTCTTCATGTTCATGCCCCCACCAAAGAGTCATATGCGCTTCACAGTGCGTACACAATCTGGCATATGACACAGGTCCGCGACAGGGCCCTTCAAGTCCTTTTCACGCTGGTCCCGCTTCGAACGTTCGCGAAGGTCGCATCAGGGCGCCCCGACAGCGGGCGCGCAGGCAGGGCCCGGTACGCTGCCCCGTCAGGAAGGCGTCTCCGGTGAGGGCCGGGGCAGGGCCTCCATGATCCGCGTTCTCGCCGGGCAGCGAGCCCTTCCGCTCCGTCGGCCACCAGCCGGACGGTCCGCTTCCGAAGCGCGGGGCCGAGGCCGGCCCGGCGACCGGGACCGTCATCGGTGTGGACCGGGGCCCGTCGCCCGCTCGCAGAGCGGCCGCCCGAACCGTCACCACCCGAGGAAGCACGTGTCCCAGCTCGCGCCACCGGTCCAGAGTTCCGCTCCCGCGCCGGCCGCTCCACCCGAGCGCGCCGCGTACTTCGACAACGCGAAGCTGCTGGCCGTCGTCCTCGTGGTGTGCGGTCATTTCTGGGAGCCGTTGATCGACCAGCCGGGGCAGCGTGTCGCGAAGGCGCTGTACCTGCTCGTCTACGCGTTCCATATGCCCGCGTTCATTCTCATATCGGGCTACTTCTCGCGCAGTTTCACCGCTCAGCCCCGGCAGATGCGGCGACTGGTGAGCGGCGTCCTGGTCCCCTTCCTCGTGTGGGGAATCCTCCTCGCGTATTTCACCGGCGCGGTCAACGACAAGCCGGTCTCGATCCAGCCGCTCACGCCGGTCTGGGTCACCTGGTTCCTGATAGCCCTCTTCCTCTGGCGCCTCTCCGTGCCGCTCTGGCGGAATCTGCGTGCCCCGGTGACCGTGGCGACCCTCGTCTTCCTGGCCGCAGGCGCCTTCTCTCTCGGCGCCCAGCTGTCCGTCACCCGTGTCCTGCAGTTCCTCCCGTACTTCGTGCTCGGCCTCACCCTGGACCCCCGGCACCTCGCCTGGCTGCGTGAGACCCGATGGGTCAAGGGCGCCGCGGTCGCCGTCTTCGTCGTCGCCGGCGCGGCGGCCTACAAGGTCGCGCCCGACCTGGAGGCCGTATGGCTCTACCGGAGCAAGGGAGCCCCCGAGCTCCACATCGGCTACACCCGGTGGGCCCTCGAAGCCGGGATCATCTTCGTCGCCGGCCTCGTCCTCACCGCCGCGTTCCTGGCCCTCGTCCCGGCCCGCCGCGCCTGGTTCACCTCGCTCGGCGCGGGCACCATGGGCGCCTTCCTGCTGCACGCCTTCATCCGCCAGGGCGCGTTCGCGGCGGGCTTCTTCGACCACCCCTTCGTCCGCGGCCTGCCCGGCCTGGCGGCACTCACCGTCCTCTGCGTCGCCCTCTCTCTGCTGCTGTGCACGCGACCGGTCCAATTCCTGCTGCGCCCGCTGGTCGAGCCCCGCTTGAACTGGCTCTTCCGCCCGGAGGAGTCGACTTGCGTCACCGGGTCCCACCGGCGGAAGTAACGCATTCTCTGTGACCTGCATCACGTTGCGGTGCAGGGAATTCCGTTTCACCTCGTGATCTTGTCCCGGTAGTTCCGGATATGGCGAGATGTCACGCACCGTCAATGTGACGAAGGGTGTTGACGCAGTCACACTGGCGCGCTTTTTATGCCCCCGTACATCTGTAACTGAGGGATGGGACCCTCGTGCGTTCGAAACGTGTGCGTTGGAGACCTGTCCGCAGAGTGAGCAAGGCTGCGGCAGTTCTTTTTCTTGTGACTGCCGTATCACTCTCGGGGGAAGCTTCCTGGGTGGACAGTGCACCGGAGGGGCCCGCGGTGTCGGCAGGCGGCGACGAGTCCCGGGAGGTTGATTCACCGGAGGCCGTGGATACACCGGAGAGCCTTGCCGTCGAGCAAGCCAAGAAGACCGATAAGACCGTCGATGTCCCGTCGATACGCACCGAATTCAGTGAGGTGACCGCGCATTCGGACGGGGTGCTGGAATCGGTGACGCACACACAGCCGGTTCGTGTCCGGAAGGCTGGCGGTTGGGCGGAGGCCGACACGGCACTCCGCTCGGTGGTGCGCTGCAAGGTTCGGCGGATGGTGGCGGTGCCCGCGGAGAGGTCGAGGCCGACGGCGCTCTCCGCCCCGGACTTTGCGAGGGCGAGCTCCGACAGCGCCCGCCTCGGGACTTCGTTCAGCGGCTCATCAGTTCCGACACGCGGACGAAGCGGTAGCCCTTCGCGCGCAGCTCCGGGACGATGCGGCGGATCGCCTCCTCCGTGACCGGTGCCGCGCTGCGCGTGCAGTGCATGACGACCAGGGAGCCCGGCTTCACTCCGGACAGGACCTCGTCGGCGACCGCGTCCGCGTCCGTGGCGAAGGCGTCGCCGCTCACCACGTCCCACTGCACGGCGGTGACCCGGGCCGGGGCGAGGGCGCGGCGGGCCGCGTCGTCGTAGCAGCCGCCGGGGAAGCGGAAGTACGGCACGACATGGGTGACCCCGGCGTCGCGGAAGGCGTCGAAGGCGCGCTGGACGTCGGTCGCCATCTCGGTCCGCTCGACGGTCGGCAGGCCGTAGCAGGGGGTCGAGAAGGCGTAGTGGCTGAAGGAGTGGTTGGCGACCTCGAAGAGCGGGTCGTTGCCGATGGACTTCGCCTGGTCCGGGTACTCCTGCGCCCAGCGGCCCGTCATGAACACGGTGGCGTCCACCTTGAGGCGGCGCAGGGTCGCGATGAGCTGCGGGTTGTCGAAGTGCTCGCCGCCTGCCGCGCGCGGTCCCTGGTCGGCGGTCATGTCGGCGTCGAAGGTGAGGGCGACGACCTTCTCGGCGCTCTTGGCCCGGTGGGTGTAGACGGGGGTGAGTCCGCCGGCCGCCGGGGGGAGGGTGGGGGGTGCCTTGCGGACGGATTCGGCCGGCCGGCTCGCCGGGTGGTCCGGGGCGGGGCGGGCTCCCGCGGCGCTGGCGCTGACTTCAGGGACAGCGGCCTTCGGGGGAGTGGACGGGCCGGTCGCGCTCCCGCCTCCAGCGCAGCCGACAAGAAAGGCGCCAAAAAGGGCAATCGACGCAACTCTTCGTGCAGAAATGGTCACCTGGGGAAATTAGCTGATTATGCGGTGAGTAGCCGTCTCCGGCACTCCGTGACGTCGAAGTCCCCCCTCGGATACTGCGGATCCAACTCCTCCAGATGCTCCAGGAGCAGGGAGCTGATCGCCCAGTTGCGGTACCACTTGCGGTCCGCCGGGACCAGATACCAGGGCGTACGGTCGGTCGCGCACCGCTCCAGGGCGATCTCGTACGCCTCCTGGTACGCGGGCCACAGCGCGCGGTCGTCGATGTCGCCGGGGTTGAACTTCCAGTGTTTGTCGGGGTCGTCCAGCCGTTCGAGCAGGCGGGCCCGCTGCTCCTCGTGGGACAGGTGCAGGAAGACCTTCACGAGGGTCACGCCCTCGTCGGCCAGGGCCTGCTCGAAGCGGGCGATCTGGCCGTAGCGGTCCTCGATCACGGGCGGCGTCGCGAGCTCGCGGACGCGCGCGACGAGGACGTCCTCGTAGTGCGAACGGTCGAAGACGCCGATCTCACCGGGCAGGGGAACGGCCTGGGCGACCCGCCACAGGAAGGGGTGTTCGCTCTCCTCCGGAGTCGGAGCCTTGAAGGCCCGGATGCGGCAGCCGGACGGGTTGAAGTGCCCGGCGACATGCTTGACTGTGCCGCCCTTGCCGCTGGTGTCCATGCCCTGGAGGACCAGCAGCAGCCGGCGCCGGTCACCCGCCGTGCTCGACGCGAACAGCCGCTCCTGGAGCGCGGCGAGCCGGGGTGCCAGCGCCTCGGTGGCGGCGAGACCGACCGCCTTGCTCTGGGGTGCCCAGGTGCCGCCGGGGGTCCCGCCGGTGTCGTACGCGGAGAGGTCGACCCGCTCGCCCAGCGGGACCCGCAGCAGCTCCCGTACCGACGGCCGCTCGCCCCCGCCGGGCCCGTTCATCTTCTTCGGCACCGTGTCACCCCTTCCCGGCCGCCCGCCCGGCGGCCTCCCCCCGATCGTGCGCGTCCAGTGCCGGGGCCACCATCGTGAACGCCCGGTCGAGCAGCTCCAGCGGGTCCCTCTCCGCGTCGCTGTCGCTCCACAGTTCCAGTGTCGTATGGAAGGCGACCAGTGCCGTCCCCGCCGCCAGTCGCGGATACGGATCGGCCGCCGGATCGAGCCCCCGGCGGCCGGCCAGCTCCTCCGCCAGCGTCTCGCGCCACGCCGCCTGGAGCTCCAGGAAGCGGGCGAGGAGGGCGGGCGTACGGAGGATCAGCCGGACCACGCGCAGCGCGCGGGCCGCGTGCTCGGGGTGCCGGTCGGTGCAGGCGGCCAGCGGTACGGCGACCGCGTGCCGCAGTGAAACGGACGGCGCCTCCCCGGCCGGCCGGGCGGCGAGGGCCGCCCGGATGTCGCCGCCCATCCCGGACAGGAACTGGACGACCACGTCCTCCTTGGACGCGAAGTAGCGGAAGAACGTCCGCTTCGACACCCCGGCCGACGCCGCGATCTCGTCCACCGTCACCGCGTCGAACCCCTTCAGGGCCAGCAGCTGGAGCGCCGCCTCGGTCAGCTCGGTGGCCACCAGCAGCCGCTTGCGCTCGGCCAGACTCATCGGCCCAGAGGCAGAGGCGGAGGCAGAGGCGGAGAAGGGGGAGGGGGAGGGGACGGAAGGGGGTGTCATGGTGCCGATCCTAGACCTGTCGCCGACACCGAATGTAAAACTTGACACCAAGTGACACCAACGGCAGCGTGTGTCGCATGGGTAAATCTTCGAGCGTCCCCGCGGCCATCCCCGGTCTGACCGGACGCCGCTTCGTCGTCACCGGCGCCAACAGCGGTCTCGGCCTCGCCACCACCCGGGCCCTCGCCCGCCATGGCGCCCACGTCGTCCTCGCCGTACGCGACGAGGCGAAGGGCCGCGCCGCCGTCCGCGCACTCGCCGACGAGATCCCGGGAGCGGCCGCCCGGCTCGATGTCCAGCGGCTCGATCTGGCCGATCTCGACTCGGTACGGGAGTGCGCGGCGGCCCTGGGCGCCGAGTACCCGGGCCTCGACGTGCTCGTCAACAACGCGGGCCTGATGGCGCCCCCGTACACCCGCAGCGCCCAGGGCCACGAGTTGCAGTTCGCCGTGAACCACCTCGGCCACTTCGCGCTCACCGGGCTGCTGCTCGACCGGCTCGTCGCCGGGAGCGCACCCCGCGTGGTCACGGTCAGCTCGGTCCAGCACCGCAAGGGCGGCATCCACTTCGACGCCCTGGAGGGCGGGGGTCGCCCCCGCGACTACTCGCCGATGGGCTGGTACAACCAGTCGAAACTCGCCAACGCCGTCTTCGGCCACGAACTCCACCGCCGTCTGACCGCCGCCGGAAACCCCGTACGCAGCCTGCTCGCGCACCCCGGCTACGCCGCCACGCACCTCCAGGCCGAGACCCCGGTCGCCGCCATACGCCTGCTTTTCGGCCGGATCCTCGGTCCGCTGTTCGCCCAGTCGTCCGAGACCGGTGCCTTCTCGCAGCTGCACGCGGCGACCGCGCCGGACGCCGGGAGCGGCGCGTTCTTCGGCCCGGGCGGACCGGGCGAGCTGCGGGGAGCGCCGAAGCGGGTCGCGCTCGCGCCGGCGGCGACGGATCCGGAGACGGGCCGCCGCCTGTGGGAGCTGTCGGAGAGGCTGACGGGGGTGGGCTACCCGCTCGGGTGACGCGGCGGGTCGGGGCGGGGTCGCGGCGCGGGGCGTCGAGGGGGGACGCCGGTGGTCGTCGCCCTCCGCCGGATGGAGGTACCCCGATCCGGCGGTTTGGCCGAAGTGTGTATGGACCGAATAGGTGCCTCGGGCATGTAGTGGAAGCGGCGCCACAACAGAAACCGAGATCCACCACCGCCCTCTGCGAGGTCCTTCATGACCGAAGCCGTGGCTTTTCCTCAGAATCGAAGCTGTCCCTACCACCCGCCGACCGCCTACGAGCCCCTGCGCGAGGAGCGTCCGCTGTCGCGGGTGACGCTGTGGAACGGGCGTCAGGTCTGGTTCGTGACCGGGCACCAGGCCGCCCGCGCGCTGCTCGGGGACCAGCGGCTGTCCACCGACTCGACGCGGGAGGACTTCCCGCTGCCGACCGAGCGGTCCGAGTCGCTGCGCCGACAGCGCCGCGGGGCGCTCCTCGGCTGGGACGACCCGGAGCACAACGAGCAGCGGCGCATGCTGATCCCGAGCTTCACCCTGCGGCGGGCCGAGAGCATGCGGCCCCGCATCCAGGCGATCGTGGACCGGTTGCTGGACGACATGATCGCGGCCGGGCCGTCGGCCGAACTGGTCGGCGCGTTCGCGCTGCCCGTGCCGTCGATGGTGATCTGCGAGCTGCTCGGGGTGCCGTACGGAGACCACGAGTTCTTCGAGGAGCAGTCGCGCCGGCTGCTGCGAGGTCCCGCCGCCGAGGACATCGAGAAGGCGTTCCGGTCGCTGGAAGGCTATTTCGGCGAGCTGATCGAGACCAAGCGGACCGACCCGGGCGAGGGGGTGATCGACGACCTGGTCGCCCGGCAGCGCGAGGAAGGCAGGCCGGACGACGACGAGTTGGTGCAGTTCGCCACGGTCCTGCTGGTGGCGGGGCACGAGACCACCGCGAACATGATCTCGCTGGCGACGTACACGCTGCTCGAACACCCCGCGCGGCTAGCGGAGTTGCGGGCCGACCCGGGGCTCGTCCCGGCGGCCGTGGAGGAACTGCTCCGCTTCCTGTCCATCGCGGACGGGCTCGTCCGGGTCGCCCGTGAGGACGTGCCGGTCGGGGACCAGGTGATCCGGGCGGGTGAGGGCGTGGTGTTCCCGACGTCCCTGATCAACCGGGACGACTCGGTGTACGAGCACCCCGACACCCTGGACTGGTCGCGTTCGGCCCGGCACCATGTGGCGTTCGGCTTCGGCATCCACCAGTGCCTGGGGCAGAACCTGGCGCGGATCGAACTGGAGATCGCGCTGGGCACACTGCTGCGCAGGCTGCCCGGTCTGCGCCTGGCCGCCCCCGCCGACCGGATCCCGTTCAAGCCCGGGGACACCATTCAGGGGATGCTCGAACTGCCCGTCACCTGGTAGGCGGAGCGATGCCGTGGGCGGCCCCACCCCGCCCGCGGCACCCGGTCATCAGGCCCCGGTTACTTCCAAGGCCCCGTCACCGCGAACGTCGTCCCCGGCGTGTAGCAGTTGACGTACATCGTCGCCCCGTCCGGCGAGAACGTGACGCCCGCGAACTCGCCCCACTCCGGAGCTTCCGGCGTGCCGATGTTCTGGGCCCCGCGTGCCACCGCGTACACCTCGCCCTTCCTGCTCACGCCGAAGACGTGCTGCGCGCCCTCGCCGTCCTCGCACACCATCAGGCCGCCCGTCGGCGCCAGGCAGATGTTGTCCGGCGACTCGCCCGGCAGCCGCACGTTCGTGCCCGGCCCGAAGACCACGACCAGCGTCAGCCGGCGCGGCCCCGGCTCGTACTTCCACACCTGCCCGTAGTGGGTCGCCGCCGAGCCGTCCTTCGCCCGGGCGAACGACGACACGAAGTAGACCGCCTGCCCGCCCCAGTAGCAGCCCTCCAGCTTCTGCGCGTGCGTGATCCCCTTCGATCCGAAGTCCTGGTTCCTGATGGGGGTTTCGGCCGCCATCGGATCCGGTACGGGCACCCACTGGATCCCCTCGAACCGTGTCCCCGGCTCCTGTACCACCGACAGGTCCGGCACCCCCGGTACCCGCATCGCCTCAAGCGCGCCGCCCGCGCGCAGCGAACCCGTCCCGCCCAGCGGCTTGTTCGGCAGGAAGCGGTAGAAGAGGCCGAAGGGCTTGTCGAACGCGTCCTCCGTCTCGTAGACGATCCCGTTGCGCGGGTCGATCGCGATCGCCTCGTGCTGGAAGCGGCCCATCGCCGTCAGCGGGACCGCTCCGGTGCGGTGCGGGTCGGCGCCGTCGACCTCGAAGATGAAGCCGTGGTCCTTGGTGTAGCCGCTCGTGCCCGCCCGGTCCTCGGTCTCCTCGCAGGTCAGCCACGTCCGCCAAGGGGTGGGCCCGCCCGCGCAGTTGACCGCCGTCCCGGCGATGCCGACGCGCTCGCCGAGCACGTTGTCGCGCCCGTCCAGCTCCAGGACCGTACAGCCGCCCTTGGCCCCCGGGTCGTACGTCAGACCGGCCACGGTCGGCACCCCGATCAGTCCGGTGGCCCGGTTCTCGTGATTGCGCACCAGGTGCACCCGGCCGCGCCGGCCCGCGAAGGCGCCCATGCCGTCGTGGTTGCTGGGCACCAGCCCTTCGCCGGACCGCAGTTGATCGCCCTGCCGCGACAGGACCTTGTACGAGAAGCCGGCCGGCAGGTCGAGCAGTCCGGCCGGGTCGGCGACCAGCGGACCGTATCCGGCGTGGTTCCCGCCGAGCGGACCGGCACCCGAAGGGCCCCCACCCGAAGTGCCGCCCCCGGCCGCCGCGGCTGTGCCCGCGAAGAGTTCGGAGAAGGCGCCGGCGAAGGCGATGCCGGCGACGGACGCGCCCGTCCCGGCGAGGATCTGACGTCGTGTTGCGGAAGAACGTTCGGCGAACATGAGGCAACGACCCGCTTTCTGCAAAGGAACAGAGAAGGGTGTGACGTGTGACCCGCATGTGTGTACCACGCACGGTGGTGACACGTGAACCACGCGGGCCACACGCTGCCTCAAGGAAGAACCTCACGGAGGAACCTCAAGGAAGAGCCTCGGGGAGGAACCTCAGAGAAGAGACTCAGGGAGCCTCAGGCCGAGAAGGCGGCCCCCGCTCAAGCCAGCTCGGCCGACAGGGTGATCGTCGTCCCCGTCAGCGCCTGGCTCACCGGGCAGTTCTTCTTCGCGTCCTCCGCGAACGACTGGAACTGCGCCGCGTCGATGCCGTCCACCTGGCCGCGCACGGACAGGTGGATGCCCGTGATGCCCGTGCCCGGCTGGAAGGTGACGTCCGCCTTGGTCTCCAGACGGGTCGGCGGGTTCCCGGCGCCCGCGAGCGCGTGGGAGAGGGCCATGGAGTAGCAGGCGGAGTGCGCGGCGGCGATGAGCTCCTCCGGGCTGGTCTTGCCGTTCGCCTGCTCGGCGCGCGACGGCCAGGAGACCGGGTACTTGCCGATGCCGGAGGAGTCGAGGCTGACGACCCCCTCCCCCTTCATGAGGTCGCCCTGCCAGACGGTGTGGGCGTGACGCACGGTGGCCATGTGTATCCCTTTCGCTTGGGGTACGGCCCAAGCTACTGCGCCACCAGCCCCTTCGCGTCCCGCGCGAGGGCGGTGAGCCGGGAGATCGCCCGGAAGTACTTCTTCTTGTACCCGCCGTTCAGCATCTCGTCGCTGAACAGCTTGTCGAAGGGCAGGCCGGAGGCGAGCACGGGTATCTCGCGGTCGTAGAGCCGGTCGGCGAGCACGACGAGCCGCAGCGCGGTCGACTGGTCGGGGACCGCCCGCACGTCGGTGAGGCACACCGCCGTCAGGTCCTCGGTCAGCGCGCTGTACCGGCTCGGGTGGACCTTGGCCAGGTGATCGAGCAGGTGCGGGAAGTCGTCGAGGGAGGCACCCGGCGTGGCGTACGCGGTCCGGGTGACGGTCTCGTCGTCGTACGGCGCGGGGGCCTCGGGCAGCCCGCGGTGGCGGTAGTCCTGGCCGTCGATCCGCAGCGGCCGGAAGTGCGCGGACAGGCCCTGGATCTCGCGCAGGAAGTCGGCGGCGGCGAACCGGCCCTCGCCGAGCTTGCCCGGCAGGGTGTTGGAGGTCGCGGCGAGCGCCACGCCCTCGTCGACGAGCTTGCCGAGCAGGCTGGAGACGAGGACGGTGTCGCCCGGGTCGTCCAGCTCGAACTCGTCGATGCACAGCAGCCGGTGTCCGCTGAGGGTGCGCACGGTCTGCTGGAAGCCGAGGGCGCCGACCAGGTTGGTCAGCTCGACGAAGGTGCCGAAGGCCTTGAGCGCGGGCTCGGCCGGGGTGGCGTGCCAGAGGGAGGCGAGGAGGTGGGTCTTGCCGACGCCGTACCCGCCGTCGAGGTAGACGCCGCGCGGTCCGGCCGCCGCGGCCGGCTTCTTCGGGGCGCGGGAGAACCAGCGCCGCCGCCCCTCGCCGGAGGCGTGGGCGCCGCCGAGGCCCGCGGCGAAGTCGGAGAGGACCTGGACGGCCTGGGTCTGGCTGGGCTGGTTCGGGTCCGGGATGTACGTGTCGAAACGCACCGAGTCGAACCGGGGCGGCGGCACCATCTCCGCCACCAGGCGGTCGGCGGGGACGTGGGGCTCACGCGAACACAGCGAGAGCGGGGCGGCCTCGATGGGCGCCGCTTCGGTTATGGCACGGGTCGACACAGTTATCCACTGTAAGCGCCATGTCAGACTGCGAGGATGCGACGCCTGTTCCCTGTGACGGACATGACATCCACGACGCCGCCGCGCGCGGCCGGTGACACCGCCGGTACAACCTCTTCCGCTTCCGCGGACGCGGCCGTGACCGGCGCCGACCGGGAGTGGACCCTGGACGAGCTGGCCGACGCCTACGCGTACCCCGACCCGCTTCCGGAGGGTGCCTCCTGGCTGCGCGCCAACATGGTCTCCTCGCTCGACGGCGCCGGCCAGCACGACGGCCGCTCCCAGCCGCTGTCCTCGGACGCCGACATGCGGGTCTTCGGCACCTTGCGGGCGCTCGCCGACGTCGTGATCGTCGGCGCCGAGACCGTACGGCAGGAGGGCTACCGTCCCGCCCGGGCGCGGGAGGCCTTCGCGGAGCGCCGGGCTGCGGCGGGGCAGGGCCCGGCGCCGGTGATCGCGGTGGTGACGGCCTCGATGGAGCTGGACTTCTCGCTGCCGCTGTTCACCGAGCCGCTGGTGCCGACCCTGGTCCTGACCGGTGCCGCGTCCTCCCCGGAGCGCCGGGCGGAGGCCGAGCGGGCGGGCGTGGAGGTGGTGATCGCGGGCGACGGCCGTGACGTCCAGCCGCTGGAGGCGGTGGCGGCGCTCGCCGAGCGCGGGCTGCGGCGCCAGCTGACCGAGGGCGGGCCGACGCTGCTCGGCCAGTTCGTGGCGGCGGGAGTGCTCGATGAGCTGTGCCTGAGCCTGTCGCCGACCATGACGGCGGGCGGTGCGCAGCGGATCGCCGGGGGCCCGGTGATCGCGGTTCCGCAACGCTTCGCCGTGGCATCGGTACTGGAGCAGGACGGCTTCCTCTTCACCCGCTACCGTCGGATCTGACAATCGGCGGAATTAGTCGTTCCGCTTACTTTGCGCTGGGCAGACTTACCCTCGCAGTCCCCGGTCCCGCATCCCGTGCGGGCACGGGGAAGGATGGTTTCCGCAGAAGGGCTCCTGAGGTGTTCACAAGCGTTCTGATGATCGAGAAGCCCTTGACGGCCGTCGACGTGGAGTTCGTCACCACTCTGCACGGCGACGAGGGCGTGTCCTTCATCGTCCTGATGCAGCCGCGTGGTGACCAGGCCGACGTACTGCTGCGCGCCATCGACGACGTCGCCATGGGCGATCTGAAGGAAGCGGCCCGCGAGCGCGACGAGCTGGAGGGCAAGGCCGCGCTCGCCCCCGCCGAGACGGCCCTGGAGGTCTCGCTGCAGGCCCTGCGGGCCGCGGGATGCGACGCGGTCGGAGAGGTGATCGAGGATCACCCGCTGGACAAGATGAAGAGCGTCGTCGACGGGTCCGAGGCCGACGAGGTGATCGTGCTGACGGCCCCGCACTACGTCGAGGAGTTCTTCCACCGCGACTGGGCCTCCCGCGCCCGCCACAAGGTGGGTGTCCCGGTTCTGAAGCTGTTCGCGCACAGCGAGTGACTCCGGACACGACCTGACGCGGCGCGGGCGCCCGGGGCCACCGCTCCCCGGGCGCCCGCCCGCCATCGCCTAGGCTGGGCCCGCATTCGTCACACACGGACACGGACTGACCCAGGGGAGAACCGCATGGCACCCGCCATCCCTGCCGCCATGGAACGGCCGCACTTCATCGGCATCGGCGGTGCCGGAATGTCGGGCATCGCGAAGATCCTCGCCCAGCGCGGCGCCAAGGTCGCCGGCAGCGACGCCAGGGAGTCCGCCACCGCCGACGCGCTGCGCGCCCTGGGCGTCACCGTGCACATCGGCCACGCCGCCGAGCACCTGGCCGACGACGCCTCCGCCGTCGTCGTCTCCAGCGCCATCCGTGCCGACAACCCCGAGCTGGCCCGCGCCGCCGAGCTGGACATCCCGGTCGTCCACCGCTCCGACGCGCTCGCCTCCCTCATGGACGGCCTCGGCGCCATCGCGGTCGCCGGCACCCACGGCAAGACCACCACCACCTCCATGCTGGCCGTCGCGCTCACCGAGCTGGGTCTCGACCCCTCGTACGCGATCGGCGGCGACCTCGCGGGCCCCGGCACCAACGCCCGGCACGGCGAGGGCGAGATCTTCGTCGCCGAGGCCGACGAGAGCGACCGCAGCTTCCAGAAGTACGACCCGTCGGTCGCGATCGTCCTCAACGTCGAGCTGGACCACCACGCCAACTACGCCTCCATGGACGAGATCTACGAGTCCTTCGAGGCGTTCGCCGCCAAGATCCGTCCCGGCGGCACCCTGGTCGTCGGCGAGCACGCGGGCGCCCGCGAGCTGGCCGGCCGCGTCTCCGGCGACAAGGACCTGGTCGTCCGTACGGTCGGCGAGGACGAGACCTCCGACGTGTGGATCCGCACGATCGAGCCGAAGGGCATGACCAGCGAGGTCGTCGTGGTCATGGACGGCGTCGAGTACGTCTTCACCGTCTCCGTGCCCGGCCGCCACTACGCCCACAACGCCGCCGCGGCCCTCGCCGCCGGCGCCGCGGCGGGCGTCGACCCGGCCGCGCTCGCCCAGGCCCTCACCGCGTACACCGGTGTCGGCCGCCGCCTCCAGCTCAAGGGCGAGGCCGCGGGCGTGCAGGTCATCGACTCGTACGCGCACCACCCCACCGAGATGACCGCCGACCTGGAGGCCATGCGCGGCGCCGTCGGCGACTCGCGCCTCCTGGTGGTCTTCCAGCCGCACCTGTTCTCCCGCACCCAGGAGCTGGGCCGCGAGATGGGCGACGCGCTCGCGCTCGCCGACGCGTCGGTCGTCCTCGACATCTACCCGGCCCGCGAGGACCCGATCCCGGGCGTCACCAGCGAGGTGATCATCGACGCGGCCCGCGCGGCCGGCGCCGGCGTCACGCCCGTCCACGACAAGGCCACTGTCCCGGACGTGATCGCGGGAATGGTCCGGCCCGGTGACTTCGTTCTCACCATGGGCGCGGGCGACGTCACGGACCTCGGCCCGAAGATCCTCGCCCGCCTGTCCAACTGATCATCTGAGGGAGGCGGACATGGCCGATTACGAGGTCCAGAAGACCGACGAGGAATGGCAGGCCCAGCTGACGCCGTCCGAGTACCAGGTGCTCCGGCTCGCCGGCACCGAGCCCGCGTTCCGCGGCGCGTACACGGACACGAAGACCAAGGGCGTCTACGCCTGTCGCGCCTGCGGCGCCGAACTCTTCACGTCCGAGGAGAAGTTCGAGTCGCACTGCGGCTGGCCTTCCTTCTTCGACCCGAAGGACAGCGAGGCCGTCGAGCTGATCGCCGACACGTCCCACGGCATGATCCGTACCGAGGTGCGCTGCGCCCGCTGCGGTTCGCACCTGGGGCACGTCTTCGAGGGGGAGGGGTACCCGACCCCGACCGACCAGCGGTACTGCATCAACTCGATCTCGCTCCGTCTGGAGACCGAGGAGAGCTGATCCGGGGCCGTCCGGCCCCTTGTACGACCTCTAGGATCGTCTGACGTTTTGCCGGCGGGCGGTCGGACAGCGAAGCCTGCCCGACCGCCCGCCGCGCAACGCCCGCGCCCAGCCGTACGTCGAGGGGCCGGGCATCGTCGACGAGAGGAACGTTCATGCGTGCTCGCATCATCGGAACGGCCGCCGCGACGGCCCTGGCGGCCGTGGCAGCCCGCGACCTCGTCCAGAAGAAGCACGCGCTGCTCAGAAACTTCCCCGTGGTCGGCCACGCCCGCTACCTGCTGGAGCGGATCGGGCCGGAGCTGCGGCAGTACGTCGTGACGTCCAACGAGGAAGAGCGCCCGTTCAGCCGCGACCAGCGCACCTGGATCTACGCGTCGGCCAAGGGCGAGAACAACTACTTCGGCTTCGGCACGGACGTCGACGTCGAGCACGTGCAGGGTCACGCGTACGTGAAGCAGCGAACGTTCGCCGGTACGCTGCCCGACCTGACGGATCCGCAGGCTCCGCTGCCCTCGGCGAAGGTGCTCGGCGGCCCGCGCGGGCGCGCCAAGGCGTTCCGCCCGGCGAGCGTCGTCAACATCTCGGCGATGAGCTTCGGCTCGCTGTCCGGTGCGGCGATCACGGCGCTCAACAAGGGTGCGGCGCTGGCCGGCACGATGCACAACACGGGCGAGGGCGGCCTGTCCTCGTACCACCGCAACGGCGGTGATCTCGTGCTCCAGATCGGCACCTCGTACTTCGGCTGCCGCAACGAGGACGGCACCTTCAACCTCGACAAGCTCAAGGACGTCGTCGCCGGCGCCCCGGTCAAGGCCATCGAGATCAAGCTCTCCCAGGGCGCCAAGCCCGGCCTCGGCGGCATGCTGCCGGCCGCCAAGGTGACCCCCGAGATCGCCGGGATACGCGGCATCCCGGTCGGCGAGGACTGCGCGTCCCCCTCCCGGCACACCGCGTTCCACGACGTCGACTCGATGCTCGACTTCGTCGAACTGCTCGCCGCCGAGACCGGACTGCCGGTCGGCATCAAGAGCGCCGTGGGCGAGATGAGCTTCTGGGAGGAGCTGGCCACGAGGATGTCCCGGGGCGACCGGGGCGTCGACTTCGTGACCGTCGACGGCGGCGAGGGCGGCACCGGAGCGGCGCCGCTGATCTTCTCCGACTCGGTGTCGCTGCCGTTCCGGATGGGCTTCTCCCGGGTCTACGGCACGTTCGCCGAGCGCGGTCTGACCGACGACCTCACCTTCATCGGCTCGGGCAAGCTCGGCCTGCCCGAGAACGCCGCGGTCGCCTTCGCCCTGGGCGTCGACATGATCAACGTGGCCCGCGAGGCCATGCTGTCCATCGGCTGCATCCAGGCGCAGAAGTGCCACACCGACAAGTGCCCCACGGGCATCGCCACGCAGAACCCGTGGCTGGTACGCGGTGTCGACGCGCCCTCGAAGGCCACCCGCGCGGCCGTCTACCTGCGCACCCTGCGCAAGGAGCTGCTGAAGGTCTCGGGCGCCGTCGGCGTCGCCCACCCGGGCCTCATCACGACGAACGACATCGAGATCATGAACGGCGACTACGACGCCCGCAGCCTGGCGAGCGTCTACGGGTACAAGGACGGCTGGGGCGAGCTCGGCCCGGAGGCGGCGCGGGAGATCACCGCCCTGGTCACCCGGTAGGTCCCGTAGGCCCCGTAGGCCCCAGGAGTGTCCGGTGAGCCGGCCGGCGCGCACGCGCCGCGCCGGCTCACGCGTGTCCGGGCGTCAGGGGGGCGCGCCGTGCCCTGCCGCCCGCCGTCCAGCAGACCCTGCGGGATCCGGCGGGATCCGGCCAATGCCGGAGCCCCGGCCGACGACACCGACTGGCGGGACGTTCGCGACGACGCTCAGGAGTTCGTCGACGAACACCCTTGGGGCGGCGGGGCCGTCGAGGCGCTGAAGCGGGACATCCAGAAGCTCGACTACTACTGCGCGTCCTGATTTCGACGCCCGGAACGATCGGCCACGAGGAACAGGACTACTGTCGGTCGCCGTCCATGTACCTTTCGTGACGGATCCGAGGTTCCCTGATGCTCGACCGACGCTCTCTTCTGCGCACCAGCGGTGTCGCGGCGGCCGGCGCGCTCGTCGCCGCCGCCGCTTCGCCGCCCTCCTTCGCCGCCGCCGTGGCGCCGAAGTCTCTCTCGCTTCCCGGCTGCCACTACGCGGCGGACTCCGATCCGCACGCCGGTGTCACCCGGGTCGTCCTGCAGGACCACCCCTCGCCCGCCGCGGGCTGGAAGGCCGTGCAGGCCCGCGTGGAGATTCCCGCGCACAAGGAGTCGGGCCGGCACAGTCACCCCGGCGTCGAGATCGGTTACGTGGTCAGCGGAGAGGTCCTGATGGTCTACGACGACCGGGCGCCGCTCCGGTTGCGCGCGGGGGACCCGTTCTTCACCCCGAACGGCGTCGTCCACAATGCGCGCAATGTCGGCATGGGGGAGGCGATGATCGTCTCCTCGTACGTCGTCGACGAGACGAAGCCCCTGGTGACCTACCTGACGGATGACGCGACGGGCGAAGGGGCGTCCGCGCGGCAGTCGGCCGCGCCCTGCCCGACCGGCTGACGGTTCGGTGCCGGGCCCGTTCCGCGGGTCCGGTCAGGGCCGCGGGATCTTCCACAGACAGACGACGTCATCGGGGCTCGCCGACGCGACGAGCGTGCCATCGGGACTGAACGCCAGGTGCAGGACGTTCCCGTCGTTGCCCACCAACCGGTACTTCAGCTTGTTCTCGGCCGTGTCCCAGAGGTTGACCTCAGGGCCGTTGAACACGGCGAGGACGGAGTCGCGAGGGCTGAACTGCACGCTCTGGACCGGTACGACCATCGTCTCGTCGATGGTGCCTCTGAAGCGGCCGTCGGAGGCGTCCCGCAGCTCGACCGTCCGGTTCCTGGCGGCGGTGGCGATGGTCTTGCCGTCGGCGCTGTACGAGAGGCCGTAGACCTCCTCGGTGCTGACCACCTCCTCGCGCGCCTTGCGCCGGGCCACGTCCCAGAGCTGTGCGATGCCCTCGTGGCCGGGGTTCCGGTGACCGTCGTAGCCGACCGTGGCCAGCGTCTTCCCGTCGGGGCTGAACGCCACCTGATTCGCCAGCATGTCGTCGCCGAGTGAGGCGACCCGCTTGCCCAGGTCCGGGCCGGTCCTCGCGTTCCAGAGGGAGGCGCCGCTCGCGCTCGCCGTGGCCAGAAGCCGGCCGTCGGGGCTGAACGCCACGTGACGAGGTGTGAGGGTGTTCGCCGGCCGGCTCAGGCTCACTGGGGCCGTGCCGGCGACTCTCCGCCCGGCGGCTCCCCGCCCGGCGACTCGCCCTCCGGCCGCCCATCGTCCGGCAGCTCCCCGTCCCCGCCCCGCGCCGCCGCGCACGCCGGGCACAGCCCCCGGTACGTCACGTCCGCCCCCGTCACCGTGAACCCGAAGCGTTCTCCCTCCGGCAGCACGTCCAGCGGATTCCCCTGGGGGTGGACGTCCTTGACCGTGCCGCAGCCCGCGCAGACCAGATGCTGGTGCGCCCGCAGCACGTTCGGGTCGTAGCGCTTGGCGCGCCCGACGCTCGACACCTCGACCACCTCGCCGAGCGCGACCAGCTCGCCCAGCGTGTTGTACACGGTCGCGCGCGAGATCTCGGGCAGTCTCGCAGTGGCACGGGTCAGTACCTCGTCCGCCGTGAGGTGGATGTGCTCGCCGTCGAGGACCTCGGCGACCACGCGGCGCTGGGCGGTCATCCGCCAGCCGCGAAGGCGAAGCCGTTCCAGCAGGTTGCTCATGGTCACCAGCCTTGCTGTGCGAGTAACGCGCTACTACCCCGACCGTACGAGTCCGGCTGTCATCTTGACTTGGACTGTGTCCATATTAGGATCGACTCCAGTAGTAGCCAAGAGGGTGCGCGCCGGTATCCGACGTCTACCCCCGAACACCGACGCCTCAGCAGTCCCCCCAGCTCCGTGAGCCGAATGGTTCGGAAGGAAAGTCCGATGTCTGAGCAGAAGCACGATCCACTTGTCACCGAAGACGGGGCGACGGAAGGTACGGGCGGCTGCCCGGTCGCGCACGGCCGCGCCGCGCACCCGACCCAGGGCGGCGGCAACCGCCAGTGGTGGCCGGACCGGCTCAACCTGAAGATCCTCGCGAAGAACCCCGCCGTGTCGAACCCGCTCGGAGGCGACTTCGACTACGCGGAGGCGTTCAACGCCCTCGACCTCGCGGCCGTCAAGCAGGACATCGCCGAGGTCCTCACCGACTCCAAGGACTGGTGGCCCGCCGACTTCGGCAACTACGGCCCGTTGATGATCCGTATGGCCTGGCACAGCGCCGGCACGTACCGCGTCCGTGACGGCCGCGGCGGCGCGGGCCACGGCCAGCAGCGCTTCGCCCCCATCAACAGCTGGCCGGACAACGTCGGCCTCGACAAGGCCCGCCGTCTCCTCTGGCCGGTCAAGAAGAAGTACGGCAAGTCGCTCTCCTGGGCCGACCTGATGATCCTCACCGGCAACGTCGCCCTGGAGACCATGGGCTTCGACACCTTCGGCTTCGGCGGCGGCCGCGTCGACGACTGGGAGCCCGACGAGGACGTCTACTGGGGCCCGGAGACCGAGTGGCTCGGCGACGAGCGCTACACCGGCGACCGCGACCTGGAGAACCCGCTCGCCGCCGTCCAGATGGGCCTCATCTACGTCAACCCCGAGGGCCCCAACGGCAACCCGGACCCGATCGCCGCGGCCCGCGACATCCGCGAGACCTTCGCCCGCATGGCCATGGACGACGAGGAGACCGTCGCCCTCATCGCCGGCGGCCACACCTTCGGCAAGACCCACGGCGCCGGCCCGGCCGACCACGTCGGTGCCCTGCCCGAGGACGCGCCGATGGAGCAGATGGGCCTCGGCTGGAAGAGCACGTACGGCACCGGCTCCGGCAAGGACGCCATCGGCTCGGGCCTGGAGGTCACCTGGACCACCACCCCGACCCAGTGGGGCCAGGGCTTCTGGAAGAACCTCTTCGAGTACGACTACGAGCTCACCAAGAGCCCGGCCGGCGCCCACCAGTGGGTCGCCAAGGACGCCCCGGAGACCGTCCCGGACGCGTTCGACTCGGAGAAGAAGCACCGTCCGACGATGCTCACGACGGACCTGTCGCTCCGCTTCGACCCGATCTACGAGCCGATCTCGCGGCGCTTCTACGAGGACCCGGAGGCGTTCAAGGACGCCTTCGCCCGCGCCTGGTTCAAGCTCACCCACCGTGACATGGGCCCGGTCGTCCGCTACCTCGGCCCGGAGGTCCCGAGCGAGGAGCTGCTCTGGCAGGACCCGCTGCCGGAGCGTACGTACGAGCTGATCGACGCCGCCGACGCCGCCTCCCTCAAGGAGAAGGTCCTCGGCACCGGCCTCACCGTCGCGCAGCTCGCCGGCGCCGCCTGGTCCGCCGCCGCCTCCTTCCGCGGCAGCGACAAGCGCGGTGGCGTCAACGGCGGCCGTGTCCGCCTGGAGCCGCAGGCCAGCTGGGAGGTCAACAACCCCGACGAGCTGGCCCAGGTCCTGCGCGCCCTGGAGGGCGTGAAGGACGCGTTCGACGCGGAGTCCGGTGCGAAGCGGGTCTCCCTCGCCGACCTCCTCGTCCTCGCGGGCAACGCGGCCGTCGAGAAGGCCGCCAAGGACGCCGGCACCCCCGTCGAGGTCCCGTTCCACGCGGGCCGCGTCGACGCCTCCGCCGAGCAGACGGACGTCGCCTCGTTCTCGGTCATGGAGCCGAGCGCGGACGGCTTCCGCAACTACCTGGGCAAGGGCCTGCGCCTCCCCGCCGAGTACCTGCTCGTCGACAAGGCCAACCTGCTCACCTTGTCCGCCCCGGAGATGACGGTCCTGGTCGGCGGCCTGCGCGCGCTGGGCGTGACCCAGCCGCAGACCTCGTACGGCGTCCTCACCGAGCGCCCCGGCGCGCTGACGAACGACTTCTTCGTCAACATCCTCGACATGGACACGACCTGGAAGTCCACCTCGGACGACCAGACCACGTTCGAGGGCCGCGACGCGGCGGGCGAGGTCAAGTGGACGGCCACCCGCGCCGACCTGGTCTTCGGTGCCAACTCCGAGCTGCGCGCCGTCTCCGAGGTGTACGCCGCGGACGACGCGAAGCAGAAGTTCGTCGAGGACTTCGCGGCGGCCTGGGGCAAGGTCATGGAGCTGGACCGGTTCGACCTGCACCGCTGACCGGTGGCACTGACCGCCGGTGGCACTACCGGTCGCACTGACCGGTAGTGCCGACCGGTAGCGCGAGGCCCTGACGCTCCGGCGGCTTTCAGGGGTCACCGCGACACGTGGTCGTGTGGAACAGGCCGTAACCGGCTTGTGTGAGCGCCCGGCTGGGATTTCCCAGCCGGGCGTCTCGCGTGGGTGGGGGTGACCGTTCGTCGCGTGATTGCCGCCGTTCGTCGGCAAAGTCGCGAGGAAGGGCTCCCGGCGTGTCCGCGCGTGCCGCACAGTAACCGTCCGGCGAGAGACACAGTCGCCCCTCGCCCTTTGTGGGGAGTGGCCGAAGGCAGCCGGGCTGTCGGTCTTGGCGTTGAGTTCCTCAAGTAAGAGTGAGGTACGTAGCACTGCCGACGATGGGTGTGTTTCGGCCACTAGCCTTCCGCGCAAGCGCCACGAATGAAATGAACGAAAGGCACGTCGACGTGTCCCGTACCAATCCCCGCAGCATTGCCGTATGGCTGCTGGTAGCAGCCCTCGGCGCCGCCGGTTGGGCAGCCATCGCCCTCGCTCGCGGTGAGATGATTTCGGCCATCTGGATCGTCGCCGCGGCGGTCGGGTCCTATCTGATCGCCCAGCGGTTCTACGCCCGGTTCATCGCCCGCAAGGTGCTCCGTGTCGACGACACTCGTGCGACCCCGGCGGAGCGGCACAACGACGGCGTGGACTACCACCCGACCGACAAGCGGGTGCTCTTCGGCCACCACTTCGCGGCGATCGCGGGCGCCGGCCCGCTGGTCGGCCCCGTGCTGGCCGCGCAGATGGGCTACCTTCCCGGCACCATCTGGATCATCGTCGGCGTGATCTTCGCGGGTGCGGTCCAGGACATGGTCGTGCTCTTCTTCTCGACCCGCCGCAACGGCAAGTCGCTCGGCCAGATGGCCCGTGACGAGATCGGCCGGATCGGCGGCATCGCCGCCCTGATCGCGGTCTTCGCGATCATGATCATCATTCTGGCCGTGCTGGCGCTGGTCGTCGTGCAGTCGCTCTCCCACTCCGCGTGGGGCACCTTCTCCATCGGCATGACGATCCCGATCGCCCTGTTCATGGGCGGCTACCTGCGGTTCCTGCGCCCCGGCCGGGTCACCGAGGTCAGCCTGATCGGCGTGGTGCTGCTGCTCGCCGCCATCATGGGCGGCCGCTGGGTCTCCGAGTCCTCCTTCGCGGACGCCTTCGTCCTGAGCCCGAAGACCCTGGTGATCTGCCTGGTGGTCTACGGCTTCGTGGCCGCCGTGCTGCCGGTGTGGATGCTGCTGGCCCCGCGTGACTACCTGTCCACCTTCATGAAGATCGGCACGATCGTGCTGCTCGCCGTGGGTGTGCTGGTCGCCAACCCGGACCTCACTGTCCCGTCCGTCTCCGAGTTCGCCGCCAGCGGCACCGGTCCGGTGTTCGCCGGTGCGATGTTCCCGTTCGCCTTCATCACCATCGCCTGTGGCGCCCTGTCCGGCTTCCACTCCCTGATCTCGGCCGGCACCACGCCGAAGATGATCCAGAAGGAGAGCCAGATCGCGGGCATCGGCTACGGCTCGATGCTGATGGAGTCCTTCGTCGCGATCATGGCGCTGGTCTGTGCCTGTGTCCTCGACCCGGGTCTGTACTACGCGATGAACGCCCCGGCCGGCGTGCTGGGCGACACCGTCCAGTCGGCCTCCCAGGCGGTGCAGGGCTTCGGCTTCACCATCAGCCCCGAGGCGCTGCAGCACGCCGCCGACCAGGTCGGCGAGGAGAGCCTGATCGCCCGCACCGGCGGCGCCCCGACGCTGGCCGTCGGCATGTCGATGATCCTCGCCAAGGCGTTCGGCTCCACCGGCATGATGTCCTTCTGGTATCACTTCGCCCTGATGTTCGAGGCGCTCTTCATCCTGACCGCGGTGGACGCCGCGACCCGGGTCGGCCGCTTCATGCTGCAGGACACCATCGGCAACGTGATCCCGCGCTTCCGCGACAAGAACTGGAAGCCGGCCATCTGGCTCTGCTCCGCGATCGTCGTGCTGTGCTGGGGCTACTTCCTGTGGGTCGGCGTCAGTGACCCGCTGGGCGGCATCAACCAGCTGTATCCGCTGTTCGGCATCGCCAACCAGCTGCTGGCCTCGATCGCCCTGATCATCTCCACCACGCTGCTGATCAAGTCGGGCCGCGTCAAGTGGGCCTGGGTCACCGCGGTGCCGCTCGCCTGGGCGCTGGCCGTGACCATGACCGCCAGCTACCAGAAGCTCTTCTCCGACAACCCGGCGATCGGCTTCTGGGCCCAGCGTTCCAAGTACGCGGACGCCCTGGAGGCCGGTAAGACCCTCGCCCCGGCGAAGAGCCTCGACCAGATGTCGACGGTGATCACCAACTCCACGGTGACCGGCACGCTGATGGCGGTCTTCGCGGGCCTGACCCTGGTGGTCTTCTTCTCCTGCCTGTGCGTGTCGGTCGCCCACCTGCGCGGCAAGGGCAAGCTGCCGCTGCAGGAGGACCCGTACGTGAAGTCCGAGCTGGAGGTGCCTTCCTTCTCTCTGCGCAAGCCGCGGGCGGACGAGAAGGAGCTGGTCGGCGCCGGGGTCGAATGATGGCCGCCGCTCTGACCCTGCTGAGGGAGGCCGGCGCCCGCGCGTGGTGGTTCCTGCGCGAGCTGAACGGTGAGCACGCGTACGACCGTTACGTGACCCACGCCCGCTCGCACGACCCCGACGCGACGGTGCTCTCCCGGCGGGAGTTCGAGAACCGGCGCGTGGACCGGCGTGACGCCGATCCCCGCGAGGGCGGCTCCTGCTGCTGAATGTCCGGACGCGGGGCCCGTCGCACCCCGCTCGGGCTCTGACGGTCCCCGCGACACCTGCGATGCGCCGGTGCCGCGGGGACCGTGGCGCCCGAGGTCCGCTGCCCGGGGGCCTCCTCGGCTTTCGTCCGGTCTCAGTGGACGGACAGGCCGCCGTCCACGAAGAGCGCCTGCCCCGTGACGTACGCCGAGGCCGGGCTCGACAAGAAGACGGCCGCGCCCTCGAAGTCGCCGGCGAGGCCATTGCGCCCGACCATCGTGCGCTCGGCGAGCGCCGCGACCTTCACGGGGTCGGAGGAGAGCCGCTCGTTCAGCGGGGTCATCACGAAGCCGGGGACGAGGGTGTTCACGGTGACGCCGTACGGGGACCACGCCTCGGCCTGCGAACGGGCCAGCGACTCCAGGCCGCCCTTCGACACCCCGTACGCCCCCGACTGGACGAACGCCCGGTGCGCCTGCTGCGAGGTGACATGGATGATCCGCCCGTAGCCCCGCTCGGCCATCCTCGGCCCGAACCGCTGCCCGAGCAGGAACGGCGCCTCCAGGTTGACCGCCATCGTGCGGTCCCAGTCCTCGTCGGTGAGTTCGGAGAGCGGCGGACGGATGTTGATCCCGGCCGAGTTGACGAGGATGTCCGGCTCCCCGAACACCCCGGCGGCCTCCTCGGCCACGGTACGGACGCCCGCGCGCGTGGCGAGATCACCGCTCACCCACGCGGCCCGGCACCCGGCCTCCGTCAGCTCGTCCACCGCCGCCTTCAGCTCCGCCTCACGGCGGGCGACGATGACGACGGACGCCCCGGCCCGGGCGAGGGCCCGGGCGATGGCCTTGCCGATGCCCGAACTTCCGCCGGTGACCAGGGCGTTGCGTCCTTCGAGGGAGAACAACCCCTCCAGATAACCCATCAGAGCGACTCGCAGCTCGCGACGAACGCGCTCCAGGTGGTGGGGGCGAGGGCGAGCTGGGCGTCCTCGGGACGCTTCGAGTCGCGGACGTGGACGGTGGTGGGGCAGGTGGCGACCTCGACGCAGTCGCCATCGCCGCCGCTGCTGTAGGTGGACTTGTGCCAGGAGAGGGCCACTTCGACGCAGTCATCGCCGGAGCCGCTGCTGTAACTGCTCTTGAACCAGGCCAGGTCTGTGGTGCTCATGTCGCTCCTCGGATCTCGCGCAACAGGCTCAGGGAGTCTTCGGGTGAGAGAGCCTGCGAACGCATCCTGACATACCGCAGATGAAGCATGCTGACCACGGCGGGGTCCGAGATGAGGAGTCCGTTCTCCTGTCCCTCGGCATAGGCGAGCGAGCGATGCTCAGGCGTCTCCAGCAGCCGGAAAGGTCCACCGATTCCGGAGTGATAGGCGCGGCACTGCGGCATCACCTGGATCTCGATGTTGCGCCGCTCGGCGATGTGGAGAAGGTGGTCGATCTGGGCCCGGTGTACTTCCAGGCCGCCGATCCGCCTGCGGAGCGTGTGCTCCTCGATGATGAAGCTGTACATGGTCTTGGGGCGTCCGGTCAGCAACTCCGTCCGCTCTACTCGCGCGACCTGCTTCTCCTCGATGTCCTCCTCGCTCATCAGCGGGACCTGCTCCTCGAAGAGCGTCCTCGCGTACGGCTCGATCTGGAGCAGACCCGGGATCATCCGGTTCTCGTACGTGTAGAGGCAGATCGCCGACTTCTCCAACTCGGCCCACTGAACGAACCAGTTGGCCAGCCCCTTCGTCCTCTCCAGATACTTCGCCGCCTCCTTGAGCGCCCCGCCCGCGTCCAGGACCCGTTCCGCGGCGTCCACGAACTTCCCCGAGGGGAGGCGTCGGCCCTGCTCGATCGATGCCACGGTCTCCACCGAGTAGCCGACGAGCGGCCCGAACTCCTCCTGGGTGATTCCCGCCTGTTTGCGGAAAAACTTGACCAGTGCACCGAACACCCTCAGGCTGGCCGAGGATTCCGGCCCCGAATTGCTGTCCGCCATAGCGACGCCACCTCCAGATCTCAGAGGAATGCTTACGGGCTGTGAGGAGTACTGTCTACGCTCCGAACCCGTACGCTTACCAAGCGTACGGGTAGCTGATCTGGGATGACGGCGTTTTCGCCACGACAGTGGCCACATGACGACCCCCCACGCCGACGAAGTGCCGGTTACCGTACGTGTGTTCAGCCAGCGCTTCAGTTCCACGCCTCGCGGCGCCCGCCTCGCCCGGCATCTCGCGCTCTATGAACTCGACAGCTGGGGCATCCCTTACGGCACGTGTGTGTCCGACGCCGCCGCGCAGATCGTCGCCGAACTCGCCGCGAACGCCGCCACCCACGGTCGTGTCCCGGGCCGGGACTTCGAGTTGACCCTCAAGTGTGCGAGGGAGCCGTTCGCCCTCCTCCGTATCGAGGTCGCGGACACCCGCTCCGAACGCCAGCCGATCCTCACGCTGTCCGATTCCTTCACCGAGTCCGGCCGCGGCCTGCTCCTGGTCGACGCGCTCGCGAGCCGCTGGTGGGTCCTGGACCGCGACCCCGTGGGCAAGACGGTCTGCGCCGAACTCGACCTCTGACGTCCGGCGTGAGACAAGTGAAAGGAGTGAAACGGCGCGAGGGAAGGCGAGACCCATGACCGTGATCCTTGTGACGGGCGGCACCGGCACTCTCGGGCGGCTCGTCACCGCGCGGCTGCGCGACGCGGGCCATGATGTGCGGGTGCTCAGCCGGCACGCCCAGCCGTATGCCGTCGATCTGCGCAAAGGCGGGCCGCGGCTCGATGCGGCGCTCGCGGGCGTGGACACCGTCGTGCACTGCGCCAGCTCTCCGAAGGGCGGCGACGAGGAGGCCGCACGTCACCTGATCGGCGCAGCCCGGCGGGCCGGGGTGCGGCACCTGGTCTATATCTCGATCGTCGGCGTCGACCGGGTACCGCTCGGCTACTACCGGTCGAAGCTCACCGTCGAACTGCTGATCGAGTCGTCCGGGCTCGGCTGGACCGTTCTTCGCGCCACCCAGTTCCATGATCTCGTACACAGGGGGCTGGAGGTCCTGGCCAAGCTGCCCGTGATCATCCTGCCGAAGGGAGTCTCGGACCAGCCCGTCGACACGTCCGAGGTCGCCGCCCGTCTTGCCGGCCTCGCCACCGCCGACCCCGCCGGTCGCGTTCCCGACCTCGGCGGCCCCGAGATCCGCACTCTCCCTGATCTGGCGCGCGCCTACCTCCGTGCCGCGGGCCGCCATCGTCGTATCGTGACCGTCCCCCTTCCCGGCCGGACGGCGCACGCCTTCGCCGTCGGCGGCCACCTGGCACCCGACCATGCCGAGGGGCGTGTGACCTTCGTGGAGTTCCTGGCGAAGCGCCGAGACAACTCCTGACCGCACGGTGCACCTTGCGGACGAGCAGCAAAAGACGGCGGCAACGGGGCGGCCGGCTCCCGGAGTTCATCAGGAGTCAGACACTGCGACCCGGGGGTGCCGCGCGTGCCGTAGCAGGGCGACGCGTCCGGAAACGGACGTGGCTCCCAGATCCGTGCGGCGCTCCGGCGGTCGCGTACGGCGGGCCGAGTGCCGGGCCCGCGTGTAACAGGTCTGTCAGGGACACGTCCCAGCAACGTGGGATCGGAACGGGGCGGACGCGGGCTGTGTCCTAATGATCAGCAGCGCACCACCGCCCTACGCCACCTCCCACATCACAGCAAGGAAGTTCCGATGTACGTCCAGCCGAAGCTGACGAAGAAGCTGACCCTCGCCACCGTGGCCGTCCTCGCGGGCCTGACCCTGACGGCCTGTCAGGACGGCACCACCGGCGCCGCCCCGTCGCAGGACACCACGTCCTCCCCTGCCGCCGGGAACTCCGCGGCCCCCTCGGACAGCAACGGCAGTGGCAACGGCGGCAACGGCGGCACCGCCACGGGCGACGGCAGCAAGGGCGGCGGCTCCGGCAGTGGCAACAGCGGCGGCAGCGGCGGTGGCAGCGGCAGCGACAAGGGCAGCGGCGGCGGTCAGATCAACACCGGCCCGTGCAAGACGGCCAATCTCACCATCACCGCCGACCATGGCATGGGCGAGGGCGATGTCCTGGTCAGCCTGAAGAACAACAGCGACGTCTGCTCGCTCAAGGGCTTCCCCGGCGTCGACCTGAAGACGTCGGACGGCGACACCTTCAGCGCGGCCCGCAGCACGAACACCCCGCAGGAGGTCGTCCTCGGCGGCGGCGAGACCACCCGCTTCACGCTCCACACCCCGCGCAACGACACCGGCGGCACCGGCCTCCGGATCGTCTCCATCGTGGTGACCCCGCCGAACGAGACGCACTCCAAGTCGCTCCGGATCGGCCTCAGCCTCCCGGTGACGGACGGCTCGGAGTCCGGTCCGGGCGTCACGGTCGACCCCGTCGGCTACGGCAAGCAGTGACGTGCGTCCTCTCCCTGAAGGGGAGAGGATTCCGCCTTCCGGTCCGGAGCCCGCGCCGCTGCACGGCGCGGGCTCCGGCCTGGATTCCCTGACTTCCTGCTTCTCCACGCCCCGCCACGGCACTGGGCCGTGGTCTTGCGGGCGCTCCACAGGCATACGCCGCCCGTCCGGCGGTGTTTTTCACCTTGATGGCGGCGTTGATGGAGCGGTCCGGATGCGCACCGCGGGCTGTCAGCACGTACCCCGCCGCCGTGAACACGGCGCGCTCGTCGAGCGATGCGGTCCCGCCGCCCCGCGGGCGGGAGTTGAACGACGGCAGTAAGACAACCCCTAAGGTGCCGTTTCTTCGCCGCCGTACTCATCCGCCATCGCCGTCTCACAGCCGGGGCGGAAGGGGATGGCGACGTCGGCCGCGTGGTCGTCCGGTGCGGCGGTCGCCCAGTTCGGGTAGTACACCTCCCGGTTGGAGGCGCTTCTGGCGTGCCCGTGCTCGGTGAGCCACGCGCTGACGGCGTCATGGGCGGCGGTCGCCCCCGAGTAGCTCATCTGCGCCTTGGTTCGCTCGGTGTACGCCTCACGGTGCGCGGGCTCGACGCGTACCCCGATCCGGCCGGCCGGCTCGACCGCGTTCAGGGTGGGAGCGCAGACCTCGACCGGGCCGTCGGAGTCCTCGCTCACGACACCTTCGAAGACGGCGAAGACCGGTCCGGACAGGCAGGCTCCCGTCCGCCGCAGATGGGAGAAGAGCAGCTCGCTCGACTCCGAGAGGAAAGCGGGCAGGTCGGCGGCGGCCACATGGCGGCGGGTGAACAGAACCTTCCGCTCCGGCACTTCACGCTCGGCGATCTCGTACATGGTCAGGCTCCTTCCGGTCAGAACAGCTCGGGCGTAGCCCACCGCGTCCCGGCGGGCCGCGTGCTGGGACTCCTGATCGCGCCAGTACGCGGCGAGCAGCCGTACCGACTCCTCGCCGCTCGACGAAGAGTCGAGCACCTCCGCGATCCGCGCCAGCGGCATACCGGTGGCACGCAACAGCGCGATGCGGCGGGCCCGTTCGACCTGCGCGAGCCCGTAGCGGCGGAATCCGGTCCGGGAATCGACGCGGGCGGGCGGCAGCAGCCCCCGATCCCCGTAGAGCCGCAGGGCCTTGAGACTGAGCCTGGTCCTGGCCGCGAGCTCCCCGATACCGATCAATTCCTCTTGCACGCGGGACACTGTGCCCTCTGCCCTTGGGGGAGGGGCAAGCCCGGATGCTCGGAGACCGTCAGAGAGCGATCCAGGAGGGACGCGGCCTAGGGTCGAGGGCACGAGCGAGGGGGAGACGGCGCCGGCGAAGACGTGGACGGCGCGGACGGCGCGGACGGCTCCGGTGCGGATGGAGTCGTTGCCGCTTCCTTCCACACGGTCGGTGGGGGTGCCTGCCGATCGTGCTGGTGGTGTCGTGCCCAGCGGACGGCGAAGGGTGCTGCCAGGCCCGTCAGGGTGAACAGCGCGCCTACGACGTACCACCCGGGGCGGCCCCAGGTGATGCAGAGTGCGATGAGCAGGGCCGGGCCGAGGGCTTCGGCCAGTCCAGCTCCGAGGCCGAACACACCGAGGTACTGGCCGGTGGCGTGCTGCGGGGCGAGGGCGAAGGACACTTCGAAGCCCGCGGCGGAGTGCCACAGCTCGCCGATCGTGTGGATCACCATCGCGGTCATGAGCAGCGCGGCGGCGGCCCACGCCGGTATCCCCGCGGACAGGGAGATCAGCGAGCAGGAGACGAGAAAGGCCACGCCTGCTCGACGGTAGGCGGCTCCGCCCGCCGTCGGGGAATCGATGCCGCGACTGGCTCGTATCTGGAACGCGATGACGATGACGGTGTTGGTGAGCATGGTGCCCGAGATGAGCCAGCGCGGGGCGGTGGTGGCCGTGACCAGCCAGAGGGGGACGGCCACCGTGAGCACCTTGAACTGGACGGCCATGATGCCGTCGAGGGCGGTGAGCAGGAGGTAGGGGCGGTCCCGCAGGGCGATCCAGCGGGGGCCGCCGGTGGTGGGGACAGGTGTGACCCGTGGCAGGTGGATCAGGATCGCCGCGGAGGCCGCGAAGGCGACCGCGTTGCCGACGACCAGGAGCCGGTAGGCGGGGAGGGTGCCCACCTGGACGGCCCAGCCCGCCAGCAGGGCGCCGAGGGAGATCCCCACGTTGGTCACGGCGCGGAGATAGGCGCGGAACGCCTGCGGACGGTCACCTCCGTAGTGCCTGACGAGGGGACCGCGTGCGGCCAGTCCGGCCGCTTTGGCACCCATGGCCGTGCCTACCGCGAGGGCGAACAGCCAGAAGCTGTCCGCCAGTAAGAAGCCGGCCGTGGCCAACGCCTGGACGACGAGGGTGATCGCGTAGACACCACGTGCTCCGTGCCGGTCCGCGAGGTGACCGACGGCGATGCCCACGGCCAGCGAGAGGACACCGGCGATGCCGAGGCCGAGGCCCACGTGGGTCGCCGGGAGTCGGACGGCCTCGGTGAAGTACAGGACTCCGGCGGTCAGATAGAGGCCGCTGCCCACGGTGTAGACGAAGTTCGAGGCGGCGAGGACGCGCTGTGGTCCGGGTTCCGGCATCAGGGGCATGAGAGCGGCTCCGCATCCCGAGTCGACAGTAAGGACTGGCGTAGCTTTTCGCTTATTACTTGCAAGAGCGAGAGAGTTGCAATAGGGAGGGGCTGCTGCCTGATCGACACCCAAGGCGTGGGCGGCGCGACGGGGGACCACATGCTCATCCGCGTACCCGACAAAGGCGGTGCGGACGATGTCGGGTGGCCGGGGCCGGTGGCGCCGCACGATGGGGGCATGGACGACACGACCTTGGTATCCCGTTTCCTGCGCGACGGCTTCGTGAAGCTGGAGGGCGCCGTCGCGCCGCGCGTGGCCGCGGACTGCGCGCGGCTGCTGTGGCGGGAGACGGGCTGCGACCGGGACGACCCGGCGACGTGGACGCGGCCCGTGCACTGGGTGGGCGGCATGGCGCAGGGGCCGTTCGCCGCCGCGCCCAACTCCCCGGCCCTGCAGCACGCGTACGACCTGCTCGTCGGCGCGGGACGCTGGGAGCCGCGCTACTCGCTGGGCACGTTCCCGCTGCGCTTCCCGCACGAGGACGAGCCGGACGACGCGGGCTGGCACATCGAGGGGAGCTATCTGCCGGAGGACGAGAGCTGGTACTTCACGAATCTGCGCTCCCGGGGCCGGGCGCTGCTGATGCTGTTCCTGTTCAGCGAGGTCGGTGAGCAGGACGCCCCGACCCGGATCCGGGTCGGCTCACACCTCGACGTGCCGAAGGTGCTGGAGAAGTACGGGGAGGACGGGGCGAGCGGGCTGACCCTCGCACCCGATCTGGTGACGGCGTCCGACCACCGGCCCCTCGCCCTCGCCACCGGGTCCCCGGGCGATGTCTTCTTGTGCCATCCGTTCCTGGTGCACGCGGCGCAACCGCACCATGGGGTGCGGCCGCGCTTCATGGCCCAGCCGCCGCTGATGCCGGCCGCGCCGTACGAACTGGAGCGGGCCGACGGCGCGTACTCGCCCGTGGAGATCGCGATCCGCCGGGGCCTGGGACTGGACACCCCCGGTCCGGACGAGGACGGCACCGGCCAGCGCGCCGGGTAGACGCGCTCCACGACCATCGCCGGCAAGGCGGGCGTGAAGGGAGGGGCGAGAAAGGAGGCCAGGCATGTGGAGCGGCTGAACCAGGCCAGGGGCACATCGAGTGCCCTCCCGATCAGGCCGTCGAGGTGGAGGAGCCGGCACCCCTCGCGACCACCTACGGTCACCATCCGGCCGGACTCCCCGGCGACTCACCGACGGTTGAAGCTCAGATCACGTCCCGGACCTGCTGCGGGTAGCCGATCTCGGCGATGTCCTCGGCCAGGTCCACGACGGTGACCTCCGAGTTCAGTGAGGACACGAGCTTCTGGCTCAGCGGTCGCAAGCCGTACACATCGCGCACCGCCTCCAGGTCCACGGGAACCTCGTAGTAGTCCTCGGCGAAGCGTTGGAAGGCTTCCGGCGACCGGTCGACCAAGAGCTCGAACAGGCCCATCGCCCCGTCCGGGTCGGAACGTCCGGCGGGGAAGTCGATCACGCCGTGTCGCCACCGGTCATCCGTCGCCTCCCGCCACAGGCAGGCCGTCACGACGGGGACGCCGTTCTCGTCGGTGAACGCCGGCTCTTCGACGAAGGGCTTGAAGACCTCCGGTACCTCGTCGATCACTCCAGGCCAGGGATCACCGTCGTTGCCGTACGGGCTCATGGGTGCTTCGTGGTCGAAGCCACGGACGTAGGCCCCGGCCGCCGAGAACACGATGGAGTACTCGTCCCCCGACCCATTGCGCATCGACGCCATCTCCTCGCCGTCGGCCCAGCCGGCATCGAACGAGTAGTACCGGTCTTCCCAGTCCGGGCTCAAGATCGCATCGAGCATCGCCAGTGAGCGGCACAGGTTCCGCAGGTCGGCGAGGGAAGGGAGCCGGCGAGCTACGTCATAAACGGTCACGCGCTTATTTAACCGGGTGCCTCTGACACCCAGATTCTCCCCAAGGCTGTCATGTTGAGTAGCAGTGCCGGAGTGAGGGGTCAACTCGCGACGGTTGGATACGTGGGCTTCGGCGGCGAGTTCTGAACCACGTCGTCACTCGGTGAAGGGGTCCTCCAGCGTCGGGACGCACGGGGACAGCGGAGCTTCCGTGTGCAGGGTGACGGTGCCCCGGACGAGCCTGAGCACGCGTACCTCGTTCTCGTGGGCCGGGTCCTCGTCATCGAGCATGTGCAGGAGGCCGTAGGAGCCGGGGGCGATCCTCGCGACATGCTCGAACAGGCCGACGACGTCGGTCGATGAGCGGTGGTTGGAGTGGCCTCCCAGGTGGAGGAAGGGCTCGCCGTTCATCCACCTCAGGTCGAGGAGGCAGGTGCTCGCCGTCCGGTCGACGCGCAGACGAAGCCCGTCCACGATCTGCCGCAGTCGGAGCTCGTCGTCATCGCCGCTCGCGGTCTCCCGGACCGTGATCCAGCCGTGGTACTCGAATACGACCAGATCTTATGAGGGTTGGTCAGGCCTCGAAGGACCAGCCTCGGCACAGCGGAGGATTGAGGCATGCCTCCTGGCGTCCTTCCCTCGAAGCCGCGGCGGCCGTCACCCTCACGAGGGCGGCGGCCACCGGACTTGGCACATGACGAGCGAGCCGATTTCACGGAGGAATTCGCGTCCGCTCTCTCCTGGTCCCTTCGGCACTGCCGGGTTCGGGACGAGAACTCGCCGCCCAGCCAGCCGACTTCAGAGGCCCGTGAACGCCTCGATCTCGTCGACGTGGCCCTTCGCACTCGCCCCAGCCGTCCGTGCCCTCGCCGGTGTGGGCCCGTCCCACCTGGAACGGACCATGGCTCGTCCAGCCGTTGGCGAGATGGGCGGTGGCCCCAGCGCGCGCCGTGCCGCCCAGTACGCGGACCAAGCGGGTACGGCGGGGCACATGCTCACCCACCTGTGGCCGGGGACGGATCCGAAGGCCGCGCACGAATCAGCCGCGGAA
This sequence comes from Streptomyces laurentii, assembly GCF_040635425.1. NCBI lineage: Bacteria > Bacillati > Actinomycetota > Actinomycetes > Kitasatosporales > Streptomycetaceae > Streptomyces > Streptomyces laurentii. The sequence goes on from NZ_JBEYHT010000017.1 coordinate 74,752, forward strand.
ACCTTCCGGCGCCCCATCCATGTCGCGACCCCCGGGCTCGTCACCACCGTCGGCCCAGGCGCCGCGCACCCGCGCCGCGGCTGACGACTGAGCCCGCCGCTCCCCGGTCTGTGGCGGGGAGCGGTGCTCGGCCCACTCCGCCACGTACGGCGCTCGGTCACGCGCGTCCCTGGTCGGAAGCTCGTAGCCTTGGTCCATGGCAGAGGCCATGTCCGGCGGCGGGCCGGACAACGGTCCTGATCCAGTCGTCGACCACGACCACCGCCATCGCCGTCACCGCCGTGGGGTCGGGCGCGCTGCCCATCGAGGGCGCGATCCCCATTATCCTGGGCGCGAACGTCGGCACCACCGTGACGACGAGCCTGGTCGCGCTGACCTTCATCAGGGACCGTACGAAGTTCCGCAGGGCGCTGGGCGCCTCGACCGTCCACGACTTCTACAACTGGCTCGCGCTACTGATCTTCTTCCCGATCGAGCTGATCTGGCATCCGCTGAAACACATCAGCGGGGCCCTGACACATGCGCTGTACGGCACGGACTGGCTGCCGAACCCCTCCCACTTCAACTTCATCCGGGCGGCCACCCGGCCCGTGGAGCACGGAGTCATCCAGGCGACCTCGCACATCAGCACCACCCTCGGTCCGCTCTTCACCATCGTGATCGGCGCCGCGCTGATCCTGGTCGCCGTCCGCTAGCTGGGAAAGCTGCTCAAACTGCTCATGGTCGGCAGGGCCCGCGACATCCTGATCAAGGCCGTCGGCCGCAACGCCTACCTCGCCATGGCGTCGGGCATGGCGGTCACCGTCGACACCCAGTCCTCGACGATCACCACGTCCGTGCTGGTCCCCTTCGCCGGGACGGGCATCCTGACACCGGCGCAGGTGTATCCGGTCGTCGTCGGCTCCAACCTCGGCACCACCTTCACGGTGGTCTTCGCGGCGTTCGCGGGCGTCGGACCGGACGCGGAGATCGGCCTGCAGGCGGCCTTCGTGCACCTGATCCACAACCTCTTCGCGATCGTCGCGATCTACGTGATCCCGCTTCTGCGCCCCGTGCCCCTGCTCTGCGCCGAGAACCTCGCCCGCGTCGCCGCCGAGCACCGCTGGGTCCTCGCCGTCTACCTCGCCACCGTCTTCATCGCACTGCCCGCTCTGGTCATCGTGCTGGCGGGCGTGGTCTGAGGGGGTGGGTCCGGCGAATGCCCCGGCAGGTCTTGGCCGGGGCCTGCCGGGGTGCCCGGCGTGGCACCGGACACCCCGACCCGTCCGGCGCCGATCCGCCGGACAGCGGCTCAGCCCTCGAAGCCCATTTGCAGGATCTCGGCGTGCCTCAAAGCGCCCGCGAACGCCTGGAGCTCGTCGCGTGGCCCTTCAGGTACTCGCCCCAGCCGTCGGTGCCGTCGGCCGTGTGGCCCCGGCCCACCTGGAGCGGGCCGTTCCTTGTCCAGCCGTTGGCGAGATGGGCGGTGGCGTCGGCGTTCGTGTAGCCGTCGGTGTAGAGCTTGACCGTGTCGGTCGCGTCGTCGTACACGGTGGCGAGCTCGACATCCCGAAAGCTGGAAACTCGTCGACGAGAGCCGGGGGCCGAGTGAGGTCAGCTACGGGGCGGACGGTGCCGGCTTGTCCCGCATCACCATGTCCGCGGTGGACGAGACGGACCTCGAACAGTGGGCGGGAATGGCCGCGGCGAGCGACGAGGAAACAAAGGCCGGATACAAGATAGAGACTGAATCAAAACGTGGACGGTGCTCGATGCCGGGCCTACGCCTACGCCTACGCCTACGATGCCGAATCAGGGGTCTCCTCAGGGGCCGAATCTGGGGTGAAGAGGCTGTTCGCCATCGATTGCCGGTTCAAGGCGAAGAGGACAGCGGCACCGTGTACGGGATCGTCGTCCAGGGGAAGGTCGCCCGAGAGGCCGAGACCCGGCACGTGTGGAAGCGCGCGCAGGACAGTTTCAAGGTGCCGCCCGTGTTCCTCGGGTCCTGACCGGTCGACTGTTCGTACATCCGGTAGGGCACGGGCGAGGTCATACGGACGGACGACTCGGATGGCGCGCGCCGTGTGCCGCGAGTGCCACGACCATGACAGCGGCGCTGATGCCGCCCAGAACCATGACGGTGGACGGCGAGCCGTGGTCCACGACAAGGCCGCCGACCAGCGCACCCGACGAGATGGTCGCCTGGAAGGACGCGGTGAACAGGACCGACGCGGCCTCGGGGGCGTCAGGGGCCGCTTTGGTGAACCACGTCTGCGAGCAGACGGGGACGGCGCCGTAGGCGACGCCCCACACGATCAGCAGTGCCACGGCGCCGATCGACCCGTGCCCCAGGACCGGCAGGAGCAGTGTCGCGGCTGCGATCAAGCCGGCGGCCAGGCCGAAGACGGTACGGGGGCGGCGGCCGACGGCGGCACCCCCCACGAAGTTGCCGACGATGCCCGCGGCGCCGTAGATCAGCAGGAAGACGGTGATCCGCGTCGCGCCGAGCCCGGTGACCTGTTCGAGGAACGGGGTGACGTAGGTGTAGGCGCCGAAGTGGGCCAACACGACGAGGAAGGTCAGGAGGAGCGCGAAGCGGGTGCCGGCGGTGCGCAGCATCCCGCGCAGCACGCTCAGGCGGGTCACCTGGTTCGCGGGCAGGGCCGGCACGAACAGCAGCAGCATGATCACCGTGCCGGTCGTCAGGACGCCCATGACGACGAACGCGGTGCGCCAGCCCGCCACTTCGCCGATGTAGGTGCCCGCGGGCACACCGAGGACGGACCCCAAAGGGACCGCGGAGAAGATCACCGCGGTGGCGCGGCCGACCGCCGCCGGGGCGACCAGACGCTCGGCGAGTCCGGCCCCGATGGACCAGAAGCCGCCGATGACGATGCCCACCAGGACGCGAGAGACGAGGACGAGCCAGTAATCGGGTGCCGCGGCCGCCAGGAAGTTCGCGACGGCGAGCAGGACCATGAACGCGCACAGCATCAGTCGACGGTCGACGCGTGCGGTCGCCGCCGTCACCACGGGGGCGGAGAAGGCGGCCAGGAACCCGGGCATCGTCATCATCAGACCGGCTACTCCGTCGGAGACGGTGAAGCTGGAACCGATCGTGGTGAGCAGGCCGATCGGCAGGATCTCGGTCGTGACGATCGAGAAGATGCCGAGCATCACCGAGACCACGGCCAGCCAGCCGACCAGGGGGGATCGTGTCGGCAACCCGGGTCCGCCGGGTGTGTGCGTGGTGGGACTGGTCGTCGAGGCCATGATCTCCATCCGGTGAAGGACCGCCGTTGAATGATCAGTTCAACAGTCCTCGCGGGATGGAAGCTGGCAGATCCACGACATCACCCTTGGGCCCTCGCCCGGGCGGCCTCAGGCTCGGCGGAACTCGTGGACGACCTCGATCGTGCCGACGATGTGCCGGTTGAACTCGGTCAGCTCCTCGGCCGGGACCCACAGCTCCAGGATCGTCTCGCCGCCCGCCTGCTGGACGGGGTAGCGAGCCAGGAAGTCGCTCCCGACCTCGAAGCGGGTCACGTAACCGACCCCGCTGTGCGGGACGTTCCAGCCCCGCGCGATCCGGATCGCGTAGTCCTCGTTCAGCACCGGATAGAAGATCGGTTGCTCCGGCAGCCTCGCCGGCCACGCCCGCCAGCCGGACGCGCGCACCAGCTCCAGCTCCTCGGGGCCCGTGGGGCGCCAGAGGGTGGTGGTGGTCGTGCTGCTCGCGGTGGTGGTGGGGCGGGTGGACATGACCTCGGTCCTTCTCGGTGTCGGTCGTACGGGATTGCCGTCACCGTACCGGCGGGGGCGTGGAGCGGGCCATGGGATTCAGGACCGTTGTTCGCAAAGCCGGATCCGGAGGTGACGGGGTTCAGTCCTCCTGGGGGGCGCGCTCCTCAGGGGTCGCGGGCGGGATCGGGAAGATCCGGCTGATCACCGCCACCGGTGCGGCCTGGTCCGGGCGCGTCGAGGGCAGTCACTCCCGGGCCTGGTAGGGGGCCGGCAACCGCCGTACCTTCTCGCCGAGGCTCAACTGGCGCAGGTGATCGACGACATGTTCCTCACCGTGTACGTTGCCGAGGGCGCCGGTCTCGCGGCCAACCAAGCGGACGTGGACCTGCGGCTGTTCGTCCGGGACTGCGACGACGACGGTGTATGGCACGTGGGGAACATCCTGAACCCGGTCGTCGACGAACCGGTGAGCAGCCGCCGGCTCCAGGACGCCGGCGAAGGCTGCCTCTCCGTCCCCGGCCCGCGCCACGACCTCGGCAGCGAGGACCACACGGTCGTGCGCGGCTACGACAAGGACGCCAACCCCCCTTCTCCCCGAAGGCGTCGAGTGCCCCGACCCGGCTTCCCAGCCGCCCGCATCGCCTCTCTACCAGGCCCGGGCCCGAGACGAGGGCGGCGAGGATGTCGCCGTGGGCGGCTGACGGGACAGCGGGCCGCGGGTCGCCCGGTGCGACAATGGCGCCCATGGACGTGGACGGACTCGCACCTCTCGTCGAGCGCGCCCGGGGGCTCGCCCGGGACGGGCGGCGGCGTGTGCTCGGGATCGCGGGCCCGCCCGGCGCCGGGAAGTCGACGCTCGCCGCCGAACTCGTCGCCCGGCTAGACGGCGCCGCCGTCCTCGTACCCATGGACGGCTTCCATCTCGCCCAGGCCGAACTGGAACGCCTCGGCCGCGCCGGCCGCAAGGGTGCACCCGACACCTTCGACGTCGCCGGCTACACCGCCCTGCTCACCCGGCTGCGCGCCACCGAACCCGGCGTCACCGTCTACGCGCCCGCCTTCCACCGGGACCTGGAGGAGCCGGTGGCCGGGGCGATCCCCGTACCGCCGGACATCCCGCTGGTGATCACCGAGGGCAACTACCTCCTGCACGACGAGGGCCCCTGGGCCGCCGTCCTCCCCCTGCTCGACGAGGCCTGGTACACGGACCTGGACGATCGCACCCGCGTCGCCCGGCTCGTCGCCCGCCACATCCGCTTCGGCAAGACTCCGGCGCACGCCGAACGCTGGGTCGCCGGCTCCGACGAGGCCAACGCCCGCCTGGTGGTCCGGGGGAGAGCCCGCGCCCGCCTCGTCGTCCACATGACGTAGGCGTCGGCGGCGGACGTCAGCGGGACGTGAGGGCGATGGTCATCGGGGCTCCGATGAAGTCGTGGTCGAACGAGCCGTGGATGTGCTTGAACAGGGTCTGGTCCTCGTAATACAGAGGCTCGTCCACGTCCGCGTCCATCATCTGGGAGTCAGGCGTGTCGGCGCCGAATCCCTCGGGGTCAGGCAGCTTCATCAGCAAGGTGGCGGTGCCGTCCGCCTCGGCGAGGCGGAGCACCTCGCCGCCGAGCGAGCTTGTGGGCAGCATGTGGACGATCAGGCCGCCACCGTCGGTCTGGACGGGGATCATGGTCCGCGAGCGCTCTGTGTCCGGAGTGAAGGACCACTTGCGCTTTCCGGTGAGCGTGTCGAACGCGTGGATGGAGTCGGGCCCGCCGGCCTTGTGCGTCGCCAGATAGAGGGTGTCGGCCGTGGCGAGGACTCCGCCGCACTGACGGCGCTGGCCGCCGCAACCCGTGTCGTAGACGTCCTCCACCTTCCAGGTGGCCTGGACCCCCCCTTGGGCGAAAGGGAGATCAGCCGGCTGGGAGCGTCGTGCTCGGGCAGGCCGGTGTCGACGCCCACGACCAAGGGATCGACGGACGTGATCCAGGTGTCGGTGGCCTGGACCGTGTACAGCCAGGACGTCTTCCCGGTCGAGGGACCGCGGTGCCCGACCCGGTGGGTGCCGTTCTCGAAGTCCCCGGCGCACAGGCTGTGCGTGACGAGAACCGTCTCTCCCGTGTGCTCATCGCTCTCGCATCCGTCGGCCGGGGCGTTCCAGATGGTCTTCCCCGTGGCCGGTTCGAAGCCGAACGAGCCGCCCGCCGCGGTGGCCTTGCTCCCGAACGTGGGCCAGCCGATCGCGGCCACCCGGTCGGTCACGGCCACCGTCATGCTCAGCCCCAAGGGCCCGATCACGGTCTTCAGCGTGGACTGCCACACGACACCGCCCTTGGTGATGTCGATGACGACGAACTTGGTGCAGGGGCTCTTGAGTTCCTTGCCGTCGCGGTAGGAGACGGCCACCAGCCCCTTGCTCGACCGCGTGGGCGAGGCCGCGCAGATGTCGCCGTCGAGGGGAACCGACCACCGCGCACGTCCGGTCGCGGTGTCATAGCCGGTCACCGCGTCCGAGACGCCGGTCGCATAGGCGGTCCCGGACAGCCACGCCCCGCGCGCCGACACGGTCCGCCCCTCGGGGCGTCGACCTTCCAGGCGACTCCCCCCTCGGTGGACGACCGCTTCGGCGTGGGTGAAGCCGGGGCCGACGAGGACGACGGGGCGGCGCTCTCGCCGGAGTCGTCCTGGCGCCCCATGACCGAGGTCGCCCACACGACTCCACCCGCCACCACGGCCAAGGCCGCCGCCACGCCGATCAGCAGGCGGGCGCGACCGCGCTTCCGTCCGGGAGGCGGGCCGGGCGGAGGTGTCTGCTGAAGCGGTGGGCCGAAGGAACCGTAAAGGCCGTAGGGGCCCTGGGGGTTGTGGGGGCCATGAGGAGACGGCGGACCGGGCGGCATCGGCTGTTGCGACACGCAGAGCACCAATCCTTGATCAACGGACGGGACAGGGAACTCTCTCCGTCACCTTCGCAAACCAGATCGAATACCGGCCAGGGGTGGATTGTTGCTCCGCGGGCGCCGACCTGCGTATCCGGCCGCCGATCGCTCCGGCCGCGGAGGCGAGTCCGTTCGGCGGCGCCGCGGGCGCGCAGCGCCGCGAGGGTGGCCGCGCCGAGGTGGCCGCGTGCTCCTGTCACCAAGATCATGTGAATCGCGGTCTTCCGTCGTTCCGTCGTTCCGTCGGGGTTCTCTTCGGTAACTACGCTCGATCCTCGATCGCCCGCACCCCGGCCACAAGGACGCACTTTGATGTCACCCACGCACACCGAGGTAACCGCCCCCGCCGGCGCTGCCGACCCCACCGGTCCTGCCGCCCCCGCCGACCTCGACCCCTGCGGGCGCGTGGACCATCCCGACTGCGGCATCCGCGACGTCCTGGACCGCATCGGCGACAAGTGGTCGGTGCTCGTGATCGTCGAACTCGCGGGCGGACCACGCCGGTTCCGCGAGCTGCAGCGCGCCGTCGACGGCATCTCCCAGCGCATGCTCACCCTCACCGTCCGCCGGCTCGAACGGGACGGACTCGTGCTGCGCACCGTGTACCCGACCGTCCCGGCGCAGGTCGACTACCGCCTGACCGAGACGGGGGCCGGCCTCACACATCTGGTCAAGGCGCTCGCCGACTGGTCGCTGGAGCACCGCGCCGTCATCGCCGAGGCGCGGCACACGTACGACCGGGCCCACACCGACCACGACATCCGCTGACCGGCTCCGACCCGCTGACCCGCCGACCTGCCGACCCGCCGACCCGGTCGCGGGCCGGCTCAGCCGTACATCGCCACCCGCTGGAACGCGGCGAGCGCGGCGTCGATGGGGTGCGGCAGAGGGCGGCCGTCGGCATCGAGGGTGTTCCAGCGCTGGCGGTTGACCGCGAGGGCCAGCCGGCGTTCGCCGTCGGCGCGGATCGCGGCGAGGGTCCCGCCGCCCCAGACCGTACCGCCGTGGCCCCAGTAGGAGCCCGGGCCGGACACGTTGTCCGGGTCGATCGGGTAGAGGCCGAGGCCGTAGTCGATCAGCTTGCTCTCCTGGGAGACGATCCGCACTGTACGCCGCATCTCCGCGAGCGAGGACGGGCGGACGATCTCGCCGGCCAGCAGCAGGCGGAAGAAGCGGTTCAGGTCCGCGACGGTCGAGACCAGGGCAGCGGCCGGGCCCACGAAGGACAGGTCGTAGACGCTGTATTCGCGCGGCGGCTCGAGCATGCCGAACCAGCTCTCGTAGAGGCGTGAACGCGGCCCGTGGACGTACGGATCGGTGGGGAATCCGGTGTCGCGCAGGCCGGCCCGCTCGATGACCTGGCGGGTGATGAACTCCTCGGCCGGCATGCCGGTCACCTGCCGGAGGAGTTCGCCGAGGAGCAGGTAGTTGGTGTTGGAGTAGGTCCCGGGGGTGCTGCCCGGGGCGCCGGTGGCGGGGGCGGCGACGCCCATCCCGATCAGCTCGACGGGGTCGAACCGGGTGAACCGGTGGTCGTCCAGGCTCTCCGGCCGGGTGTCCGCGACGACCGGGAACCCCTTGAGGGAGGGGTAGGCGTACGGGAGGTACTCGGCGAGGCCGCTGGTGTGGTCGATCAGCATCCGTACGGTGATCGCGGCGCCGCGCTCCCCGGGGACCAGCCGCGGCAGATACCGGCCGACCGGCGCGTCGAGCCCGATCTCGCCGCTCTCGACGAGCCGGAGCACGGCGGCGGAGCTGAAGGGTTTGGTGACGCTGCCGACGCGGTGGCGCATGTCCGCGGTGACCGGGGTGCCGGTGGCGAGGTCGGCGACGCCGGCGGCACCGCGCCAGACCTGATCGCCCGCCCGGACCTCGGCGAACAGGCCGGGCACACCGGCGCGGTGGACGTCATGGAGAGCGGCGTTCAGCTGTGCGGGATCGAGCGGGTTCCTCATGACGTGCGTCCTTTCGGTCACCTGTCCCGGCGGCGGCACACGGGTGGCCTGGCATCGGCCGCCGGCTCGTGTCCTCATTATGCACGCGGTGCGTGCAACACCAAGTGCACACGTTAGACTGCGAGTTGGCGGGGGCGGACGAGAGGTGGGAGACAGGGTGACGAGCCGAAGGCGTCGCTGGTCGAGCGGCGACATACTCGACGCGGCGGCCGAGTTGCTGCGGACGGGAGACGCCGAGTCGTTCAGTGTGCGCCGGCTCGCCGCGACCCTCGGTACGGACTCCTCCAGCCTCTACCGGCATTTCCGCAGCAAGACGGAGCTGATGCGGGCGGTCGCGGACCGGCTCCTGCTGGCCGCCATGGGCGGGTACCGCCCCGAGGGCGACTGGAAGCAGCGCATCACCGCCCTGGCGCTGCGCGTGCGCGACGTCTTCGGCACGCAGCCCCAACTCGCCGCAGTCTGGGGCCGTTACGGGTCGGGTGGCCTGGGCTCCCGGCTGGTCATGGAGGAAGTGCTCCAGGCTCTGCGCGCCGCAGGTCTGCCCGACGAGGAGATCCCGGTGCGCTACCACCGGATCGTGGTGCTCCTCACCGCGCTGATCACCTCCGAGGCGGGGGCCGGCGGCCTCACGCCCGAGGAGAACGAACAGGGCATGGAGTTGTTCCGCGTCGCCGTCCTGGGCGCCGACCCCGAACGCTTCCCCGCCCTGGCGCACTTCGCCCGCGACATCCGCCCCCTCGGCGCGGACCGGCTCGCCGCGTTCGAGGAGATCCTCGCCGACCACCTCGCCCACATCGAGAGCGCGCTCGGGCCCGCGGACCGGCCGGTCGACCCGTAAGAAGGGGCGGTCGGGGGCCTGTCACGTATATGGCCGACCCCGCCGGCGGCGGCTAGCCTCGACGGAGCGGGGCTGTACGGCAGCACCCGCGAGGCGACGGGGGGACCGATGCCGGGAACGGACCTGCTGGATCTGGGCGGACTGCGGCTCCCGCAGTGGCCGGATACCGAAATCAGGCTGGAAAGCGGGGGAGTTCCCGCCCGTCTGCTGGCGGCCACGGCGCTGCACGAGGGAACAGTCCTCCAACTCCAGGCGTATCGAGGCACGTCAGCCCAATGGGCCACCGTACGAGCCGAGTTCATCGACGGCGTCCGCGAGCAAGGAGGGACCGCCCGGGAGCGGACCGGGCCGCACGGCGTCGAGATCAGATGCACCCTGCCCGCGGACAGCGGCGAGGATCCCGAAGCCGGCCCGGATCTGCGGGTGCTGGGGCGGGAAGGCCCGGGGTGGCTGCTCCGGGGGACGGTCACGGGGCCGGACATCGACCCCGGCCCCGACCACGAGGACTGGGCCGCCGACTACTTCGCCGAGGTCGTGGTCGTCCCCGGCTTCGGCCGCCGTCGAGCCGTCTCGCTCGCCGCCGCGTGGGGCCGCGTCCGTACGGCCGAACCGATTCCGCTCCGCTTCCCCGCCTGACCCGACGGCCGCAAGACCCGGTGCCGCGGGGTATGCGGTGAACGGTCACGGCGAGAACCCTGGAGCGGAGCTTTCGCCGGCCGCCCCGGAGTGCGGCTGATCAGAGTCCGTTCCCCGCTCCGCGCCGTGCCAGGACCGGGCCCAGGAGGAGCGCCGCCGCCAGCAGCGCCGGGATGCCGATCGTCAGGGCGGTGTTGCCGCCGACGAGGGTCGTGAGGTTCCGCAGGATCAGGGCGAGGAAGGCCAGCAGGCCGATCAGGCCCAGCCCCGGCGCGACGGTGTTCGGCCAGGCCCAGGTCCGGTGGGTGCGATGCCGGGCGAAGAACACCACCACCGCCGCGCTGGTCATCGCGTACAGCGGGCGCAGCATGCGCTCGAACGCCGCGGCGCCGGACCGCCAGGGGAGGGACATGCCGTCAGCGTAACGACCGCCGTCGCGCGGCCGGGCCGCCCGTGGATCCCGATGGGGCGGTCCGGGCGCGGCGCGCGCGGTTACGGTGGGGCCATGACCCATGTGCCGGCGCTCCTCGTCATCGACATGCAGAACGCCCTCGCCGAGATCGCCCATCGCGCCGCCGGCACCATCGCGGTCATCGCCCGTCTCCGGGCCCGTGCCCGCGCCGCCGGTGTCCCCGTCGTCACCGTCCAGCACCACGGCCCCGGCCTCGAAGCCGGCACCCACGGCTGGCATGTCGTCCCCGAACTCGCCCCGGGGGCTGGCGAGTCGGTGATCGCCAAGACCAGTGCCGACAGTTTCCTCGACACCGACCTCGACGCCACCCTCCGGACTCTCGGCGTCACCGAGCTCGTCGTCACCGGCTTCGCCACCGAGATCTGCGTCGACACCACCGCCCGCCAGGCACTGAGCCGTCACTACGACCTCGTGCTCGTCGCGGACGGCCACACCACCTCCGTACGCGAGGAGGGCGACGGCCCCTACGCGGCGCCGGACGCCTCCCTCGCCCACCACAACGAGATCTTCCGCCACCTCGACTTCCCCGGCCGGTCGATCCGCGTCCTGCCCTCCGCCGACGTGGACTTCGCCCCGCCCCGCCCCCGCTGAGCCGCCGTTCACCGAACCGGAGCCTGGCGCCCCCACGCCCGCCGCCCACCCCGCGTCCGTCGCCCCCTCGCCCGCCGTCGAACCGGGCGGGTCGACGGGGACCGGGCGACTACCTGATGAACTGATGTCCGGTCGCCAGGACGTCGCGGGGCGTGCGGCCGGGCCCGCGCCCCGGCGCCTCCGGCGCGCGGGCCTGCGGCGGTGTGCGCGGCGGAGGCGCCCCGCGCGACCAACCCGCGCACCCGACCCCCTGGTTGACCGGACTGTCCTCCGATGCGCGGTCTCCGCCCCGCGCGGGTGGGTAACCTGGCGAGGACGGCCGACGAAAGGCGGGACGACGTGGGGTGGTTCCGGCGAGGGCCCCGGCGCGATGGCGAGGACGCGCCACGGGACCCGGAGTTCACGTACTTCTCCGAGCACGAGGCCGCGCTCTTCCGCGGCCGGGTCCGGCAGACCTTCGCCGAACTCGGGCTCGAAGTCTCCGTGTACGCCGACCACGTGACGGACGACTCGGGCCGCCGCTTCGGCCTCGCCAACCTCGCCGCCGTCTGCCACCACGACCCGCGCGGCACCCGCGTCTGGCCCCAGCTGATCAGCCGCCACGTCCGGCTCGTGGTCCGCGCCCTCGAAGGGCCCTCCGCCCTCGACACCCTGCCGCCCGAGCAGATCCGCTCCCAGCTCTACCCGCGCGTCGTCAGCGGCGACGGCATCGACCCCGGCACCTTCGGCTATGCCCGTCACGTCGCCCCCGGACTCTACGAAGTCCTCGCGCTCGACCTGCCGGAGAGCGTCATGACCCTCACCGACGAGGCGCTCGAACGGCTCGGCGACCCCGCCCGGCTGCGCGCCCGCGCGCTCGACAATCTGCGCGGACTGCCCGTCGAGGGCCACGAGACCGTCAAGGACGCCGACGGCATGAGCTTCGAGGTCATCCTCGGCGACTCCTTCTACACCGCCAGCCGCGTCCTCGACCTCGACGCCGTCGTCCGCCGCGTCACCGGCCGCCCGCTCACCCCGGACGGCGCCCTCGTCGCCATGCCCTTCCGGCACCAGCTCGCGTTCCACGTCATCCGCGACACCACCATCGTCCCCGCCCTCGGTGCGATGGCCTCCTTCGCCGCCTCCGGGTACGAGGACACCCCGGGCGCCATCAGTCCGTACGTCTTCTGGTGGCACTCCGGCACACTCACCCAGCTCAGCGAACACGGCGAGGAAGACGGGCAGTTGCGCATCGTCGTCGGCGACGAGTTCCAGTCTCTGCTCGAACGCCTCATCGTCCGCGACCCCGGATAGGTTGGAGGGAGAGGGCGCCGGGCCCGCGCGCGGCCATGCCCTAGGGTGGCCCGCCATGACCGACCCTGGAACCGTCTCCTGGCCGCCCGCCCCGATCCGGACCGAACGGCTCGTGCTCCGCGCCTCCGAGGCCCGCGACCGCGCGGTGTTCGTCGACCTCTTCGCCTCGCCCGAGGTGGGCACCTACATCGGCGGCGCCCAGCCGCGCGAGCGGCTCGAAAGCGCGGTCCCCGAGGTTCCCGGACAGCGCCCCGGCTTCTTCGTGATCGACCTCGACGGAGCGATGATCGGCGCGATCACGCTCGACCCGCGCGGCCCGGAGGACCCGGCCCGGGTGTCCCCGGGCGCCGGCGTGACCGACCTCGGCTATCTGCTCCTGCCGGAGGCGTGGGGACGCGGGTTCGCCGCCGAGGCGTGCGAGGCGGCCCTCGGGTGGTTCACCGCCGCGCACCCCGGTGAGCCGCTGGGGCTCCGTACCCGGACCGCGAACGACCGCGCGATGCGCCTCGCCGCGAAGCTGGGCTTCGCCGAGGTGGAACGCTTCGAGGCGTACGGCGCCGAGCAGTGGTCCGGCGTCCGGCCGCCCTCCGCCCGCTGAGCGCGCCGCCCGGGTGACGGTTCCCCGCCTCGGCGCGTCCGGGAAGCGGCGGGCGGGGTGGCGTCATCCGCGCCGGGCGGCTACGGGCAGCCTGACCGGGTCGGATTCCGTGCCGCCGTCCGGTTCGGCGAGGCCGGAACGGCCGACGGTTCGGCGGGTCCGGACCGAGGTGTCAGCCGGGCGATCAGCACGGCGAGCACGAGCCCGAGCGCGCCGAGGAGCGAGGCCCATGCCGGCAGCTCGCCGGCGCCGGCGCCCCCGGCGAGCAGGGCGCTGCCAGCCGCCGACCCCGCGGCGGATCCGAGGTACATCGCGGCCATCTGGAAGGCGACGACGGTCATGGCCTGCTCGGCGCGGCCGAGGGTGAGTGCCTGTTGCAGAACCGGCACGCAGGCCCAGCCGCTCGCGCCCCAGACCGCGGTGGCGACCAGCCACGCCACGGGGCTGTCGACGCGCCAGACGACGAGGAAGGAGGCGAGGAGGAAGACGGGGACGACGGGCATCAGCCGACGGGGACCCCACGCGTCGAGCGGTGTGCCGATCAGGCCCGAGGCGAGCACGCCGCCGATGCCCCAGGCCCAGACGAGCGCGAAACCCCAGGTACCCAGGCCGCGTTGGGCGGCCATCGGCAGCAGGTAGGTGTAGAGGCCGAGGCTTGCCATTCCCAGGGTGAAGGACAGCACGACGCCGAGTGCGACGCGCCGGTCCCCGAGCATGGTGCGGCCTCCGGAGCGACGGGCGGTGGGGAGTCGCGGCAGCGCGCCGGAGCGCGGGGCGAGGACGAGCATGCTCAGTACGCCGATGCATACGACGAATCCCATCGTTCCACGCCATCCCACCAGTTCGCCGATGAGCATGCCCAGCGGCACGCCGGCGACCGTTCCGAGGGACAGACCGAAGGTCACCAGTGCCATCGCCCGCCCGCGTTCATGCTCGGCCACGAGCGCTCCGGCCGTCGCCGTGGCGACCGCGGTGAGGACGCCGGCACCCGCGCCGGCCAGGACGCGGGAGGCCAGGAAGACGCCGAGGGCCGGAGCCAGCGCGGTGGCGAGGTTGCCGAGGTTGAACATGCCGAGCGCGACCAGCAGTGCCGTGCGGGTCGACCGGCCGACCAGGACGCGGGAGAGAAGCGGGCCCGCGGCCGCGTAGGCGGCGGTGAACGCGGTGACGCCCAGCCCGACCGCCCCGGCCGTCGTGGCCAGGGAGTCGGCCATGTCCGGCAGGACGCCCGCGAGGACGTACGCGTCGATGCCCAGGGAGACCCCGGCGAGGGCCAGCGGCCAGACCTTCCCGATCACGAGGCGTCCTCCTCGGCTTCGGCCGCGCCCGCCTCCTCGTAGCCGGCCAGGATCGTCCGCACCAGGCCGGGGAACCGCGCGTCGAGGTCCTCGGAGCGGAGCCGGATCATGCATTTGCGTCCCTCGGCGCGGACGAAGACCACACCGGATTCGCGCAGCAGGCTCGTGTGGTGGGTGAGTGTCGAGCGTGGCAGGTCCGGGCCGAGATCGAGGCTGTCGACCTCCCCGCGCTCGCTCAGCGCGCGCACCATCGTCAGGCGCAGGGGCTCACTGAGCGCGAACAGCACGCGTGGGAGCGCGATCTCATCGACGTCGGGATGGTGGTACGTGCGGACCGCGGCCATCGCGTCACTCCAATCGTTCGAGAATTCCCGCACAAATATAGTGCGAGAATTCTCGAACGATCAACCCCGGTACCGCCTCCCGCCGGCCTCCGAGACGGGCGAAGGAGGAACAGCGGCCCAGCCTCTGACGCCGAGAACGACCAGGGCCGGCCGGCGTGGCACACCCCCGTGGACACCGTCCTGGGCGTCGGGACCAGGACGAAGGGGCGTACGCGGTCGCGGGGCCCCGGACCGGCGGGGCAGGATGCTGTACGTCGAGGAGGAGATCACCCATGACCGAGAGCCCCGCGCCCCGGAGCACCACGCCCGAGGCCGCCGAGAGCGCCCCCGCCCCCTTCACCGCCGCCGACTACCGGGCCCGGATGGCCCGCGCCGCCGAGTCCGCCGCCGAGGCGGGACTCGCCGGCGTGCTCGTCGCGCCCGGCCCCGACCTCACGTACCTCACCGGCTACCGGCCCACCGCGATCACCGAACGGCTCACCGTCCTCGTTCTCGTCCCCGGCGGCGATCCCGTCCTCGTCGTCCCCGCGCTGGAGGCCCCGGACGCGGCGAAGGCCGCCGGCGCCGCCGCGTTCACCGTGCGGGACTGGACCGACGCCAAGGACCCGTACGCCGTCACCGCGCCCCTGCTCGACGCCGCCGGGCGCTTCGGCGTCAGCGACAACACCTGGGCCCTGCATCTGCTCGGCCTCCAGCAGGCCCTGCCCGGCACCTCGTACGCCTCGCTCACCGAGGCCCTGCCGATGCTCCGCGCCGTCAAGGACCCGCACGAGCTGGCCCGGATCGCCGCCGCCGGGGCCGCCGCCGACGAGACGTACGGCGAGATCCTGAAGGTCCGTTTCGCCGGCCGTACGGAGAACGACGTCGCCGCCGACCTGGCCGCGCTGCTGCTGGGCTTCGGGCACTCGCAGGTCGACTTCACCGTCGTCGGCTCCGGCCCGAACGGCGCCAACCCGCACCACGAGGCAGGCGACCGGACGATCGAGCACGGCGACATGGTGGTCCTCGACTTCGGCGGCCTCAAGCACGGCTACGGCTCCGACACCACCCGTACCGTCCACGTCGGCGAGCCCACCGCCGAGGAGCGGCGCGTCCACGACCTCGTCCGGGAGGCGCAGCAGGCCGGCTTCGAGGCGGTCCGGACCGGGGCCGCCTGCCAGGACGTGGACCGCGCCGCGCGCAAGGTGATCACGGACGCGGGCTACGGCGAGTACTTCATCCACCGCACCGGCCACGGCATCGGCGTCACCACGCACGAACCCCCGTACATGATCGAGGGCGAGGAGCGGCCCGTCGTCCCCGGCATGTGCTTCTCCATCGAGCCGGGGATCTATCTGCCCGGCCGCTTCGGCGTGCGCATCGAGGACATCGTGACGCTGACGGAGGACGGCACCGGCCGCCGCTTCAACAACACCCCGCGCGAGATGGCCCTCGTCGAGTAGCGGCCGCGCACACGAACGGACCGTCCGTCAGCCGTCGGTGAAGACCGCCGCCGACTCCGCGGGCAGCCGCAGCAGCCCGTCCCGGCCGGGTGCCTCCGTCCGCTCCCACGCGGCGAGCACCCGGTCGCGGCCGTTCGAGCCGAGCGCGATCTCCGCCGGCTTCGGGCCGAGGTTCACCGCCACCCGGACGTCCCCGCGCCGGAACACCAGCCAGCGCGCCTCCTCGTCGTACGCCACCCGTACCGCCGAGAGATCCGGGTCGGTGAGGTCCGGCAGCGTACGGCGCAGGGCGATCAGCTCGCGGTGCCAGGCAAGGAGCCGCTTGTGCGGGTCGCGCCCGCGTTCGTCGCGGTCGAGCACCGAGCGGTCCCGGGTGGCCGGGTCCTGCGGATCAGGAACGTCCTCCTCCGTCCAGCCGTACGCCGCGAACTCCCGCCGCCGGCCCTGCCGTACCGCCTCCGCGAGCTCCGGATCGGTGTGGTCGGTGAAGTACATCCAGGGTGTGCCCGCCCCCCACTCCTCGCCCATGAACAGCATCGGCACCGCGGGACCGGTCAGCACGAGCGTCGCCGCGCAGGCCAGCAGACCGGGGGAGAGGGTGGCGGAGAGACGGTCGCCGGCGGCGCGGTTGCCGACCTGGTCGTGGGTCTGGGCGTACCCGAGGAACCGGTGCGCGGAGGTCCGCGCCCGGTCCACCGGCCGGCCGTGGTGCCGGCCCCGGAAGGTCGAGTACGTGCCGTCGTGGAAGAAGACCCGGGTGAGGGTCTTGGCCAGCGCGGCCATCGGGGCCCGCGCGAAATCGGCGTAGTAGCCCTGCGACTCGCCGGTCAGCGCGGTGTGCAGGGCGTGGTGGAAGTCGTCGTTCCACTGGGCGTGCAGGCCCAGGCCGCCCGACGCCCGCGGCGCGGTGGTGCGCGGATCGCACCGGTCGGACTCGGCGATCAGGAAGTGCCGGCGGCCCTGCTCGACGGAGAGCGCGTCGACGGCCGCCGACAGCTCCTCCAGGAAGGTGAGCGCCCGGGTGTCGACGAGCGCGTGGACCGCGTCCAGGCGCAGCCCGTCGATCCGGTAGTCGCGCAGCCAGGCCAGCGCGCTGCTCTTGAAGTACGCCCGGACCTCGTCCGAACCGGGCCCGTCCAGGTTCACCGCCGGACCCCAGGGGGTGGCGGCCCCGCCGTGCGCGCCGGTGAAGTACGGCCCGAAGGACGGCAGATGGTTGCCGGACGGGCCCAGGTGGTTGTGCACCACGTCCAGGACCACGCCGAGCCCCAGCCCGTGCGCCGCGTCCACGAACCGCTTCAGCGCCGGCGGCCCGCCGTACGGCTCGTGCACCGCCCACGGCGCGACCCCGTCGTACCCCCAGCCGCGCGTCCCCGGGAACGGGCACAGCGGCATCAGCTCCACATGGGTGACCCCGAGGCCCGCGAGCTCCCCGAGCCGCGCCGCCGCCGCGTCGAGGGTGCCCTCGGGGGTGAAGGTGCCGACGTGCAGCTCGTACAGGACGCCACCGCGCAGCCGCAGCCTCGCCGGGACGCCGTGCTCCCAGACGTACGTGTCGTGGTCGACGACGGCGGCGAGCCCCCCGGGCCCGTCCGGGAGGCGTCGGGCGCGCGGGTCGGGCAGCACGGGGCCGCCGTCCAGGGCGAAGCCGTAGCGGTCGCCGTCGGCGGCCGGGGCGGTGGAGGTCCACCAGCCGGCCCGCTCGGGGTCCCGCGCCATCGGATGCGCGGCACCCGCCAGCTCCAGCGTCACCCGGTCACGGGCCTTTGGCGCCCATACCTCGAACAGCACCTGACGGTCCCCTCGTCTCGTCGGGGGCGCGCGGCACCGGGGCCGGACCGCCCGCAGGCGACGGCCGGCGGCCCCGGATGACCACACGCCCGGTCCCGGGCCATGGCGGTGGGTGGCTACGGAACCATCCTGGCAGTCAGGCGCCCTGTCCGCCCGGCACGTCCCGCGCGTCCCACACGTAATCGATGGCCCGCTCGAACGTGGCGTAACCGGCCCGGGCGAAGGAACGCGCCATCGGCACGTTGCCGACGTCCGTCCGCGCGCGGATCCGCGGCACGTCCTCGGCGGCGAGGACACGGGTGCCCTCGGCGAGGATCTCGTCGGCGTAGCCCTGGCCGCGGTGGGCGGGCAGCACACCGAGGTACGCGATGATCGCGTGGTAGTTGTTGCGTGCGGGCACGACGAAGCCGACGGGTTCGCCGGTGCCGGCGAGCTCCGCGATCCGCCACCACGACTTCGGCGAGGAGTGCTGCGCCAGCTCCTCGTCGTAGTGCTGCTCGGCGGCCTCGCGCGGGGACAGTCCGGACGCCAGATCGGCCTGCCCGTGGGCGTCCAGGGTGCCCTCCATGACCGGGGTCATGAGCGCGAGCAGGTCCTCACGGTCCCGTACGGGGCGGAAGGCCAGCCGGCCGGAGGGCGGGGCGATCGGGGACGTCGTCCCGGGGCGCCACTCCAGGCGCAGGCGCTCCACCAGCCGGCGGGCGCCGGCGGCGGTGAGGACGCCGAAGAGGGTCTCCAGGTACGCGCGGGTCTCCGGCACCTCCCGCCAGTCGGGCGGCATGAAGCGGCCGTACTCGGGGCGCGGGCCGTCGCCGACGACCGCCGCGCTCGCCGTCTCCAGCAGCCGGAGCCCGATCGCGGCGGCCTCGTCGGCCGGCAGGGCGGGGTCCAGATCGAAGAAGTCCAGGAACTGCGGCGCTTCCCCGGCCCGGCCGGTCCACCAGCCGATCCGTCCGACCAGCCGCTCGCCGCGCAGCGCCACCCACAGCCACTCGGGGCGGCGGCGGCCGGCGGCGAGGTCGTCGGCGAGTTCGTGGTCCAGGACGTAGTCGAGACGGTCGAACAGCTCCAGCTCCTCGGTCCCGGCGAGCGGCCGGATGACGAGCGGGGCGGACGACGCTGACAGCGCTGACGACTCGGGTGACGTGGGTGACTCGTTCGACTCAGGCGACTCGGGCGAGCCGGATGCGTCGGAAGAGCCGGAGGAGCCGGAAGAGTCGAACGAGTCGAGCGCGGTCATGGATGAGGTCATACGGAGGTCCTCCAAGGGGTCGGAGCGGCCGACCGTAACAGCGATCCGTCCTGGTGGCACGGGAGTTACGAAGGCGCTGCCGACCCTTCTGGACACCCCGGGGGATTCCGACGGACAATCACGGAGTGACGACCCCCCATCCGTACCCGCTCCCGGCGCCCCCGCCGGACCGCGCCCCCCGGCTCGGCGACGCCGAGCGGGAGCGGGCGCTCGCGGTGCTGCGCGAGGGCGTCGCACAGGGACGCATCTCCCACGACACCTTCCTCTTCCGCATGGAGCGGGTGCTGGCCGCCCGGCGGTCCGACGAACTCGTCATGCTCACCTCCGACCTCGCCACCGAGTCGGGCTGGAGCAAGCGGGTGGTGGGCGCGGTCGGCCGCATGTCGGCGTTCACGGCGAAGCTCCGCCTCACCTGGCACGCCGAGCGCCTGCCCAAGCTCCTGCTCCCGCCGCCCGGACCGTACCCGCTGCGCATCGGCCGCGACCCGGTGAACGGACTGCGGCTCACCCACGAGACCGTCTCCCGGCTGCACGCCGAACTGTCCTGCCAGGGCGGGGTCTGGGTACTGCGCGACCTCGGCTCCACCAACGGCACCATGGTCAACGGGCGCCGGGTCACGGGCGCGGTGGTGGTCCGGGCCGGGGACCAGGTGGGGTTCGGACAGGTGGGGTACCAGCTCTCGGGCGACTGAGCCGGGGCCGGGACCGCCCTTCCGTAAACCGTTGGGGTGCGGGCGGCTCGTCTTGTTACGGTGGGGGCATGGCTTTCCTTTTCTTCGTCTGAGTCCGGGCACGGCCGCTGCCGCCGTTTCTGCCGCCCGTAGACCCTTCGTATGCCCAGGGAAAGCCTCATGCGCGACCGCGCCCCTCTTGCTTCGT
This sequence comes from Streptomyces laurentii, assembly GCF_040635425.1. Classification (NCBI taxonomy): domain Bacteria; kingdom Bacillati; phylum Actinomycetota; class Actinomycetes; order Kitasatosporales; family Streptomycetaceae; genus Streptomyces; species Streptomyces laurentii. The sequence continues at coordinate 94,794 of NZ_JBEYHT010000017.1, forward strand.
CCCTTCCTTCGTCCGCCCTTTCGCCCGTCGCCGCTCCCGCCGGCGTGGCGCAGCTGTCCGTCAGGGACGTCACCCGGTCCTTCGGCACCCGGACCGTTCTCGACCAGGTCTCCTTCACCGTCCGGCCCGGTGAGAAGGCCGCCGTCGTCGGCGAGAACGGCTCCGGCAAGTCCACCCTGCTGCGGCTGCTCGCCGGGGCCGCGACGCCGGACTCCGGGGAGATCGTCGTCCGCTTCCCCGGCGGTACGGGACATCTCGCCCAGACCCTCGACCTCGCCGCGGACCGCACCGTGCGGGACGCCGTCGACGCCGCCCTGACCGAACTGCGGACCATGGAACGAGAGCTCCGCGCGGCGGAGGAGTCCCTCACGGACGCCTCGGAGCGCGAACTGGCCGCGTACGGCGACCTGTTGATCGCCTACGAGGAGCGGGGCGGATACGAGGCGGACGCCCGGGTCGACGCCGCGATGCACGGGCTCGGGCTCGCCCGGATCACCCGCGACCGGCGGATCGGCTCGCTGTCCGGCGGCGAACAGTCGCGGCTCGCGCTCGCCTGCGTCCTGGCCGCCGCCCCCGAACTGCTGCTCCTGGACGAACCGACGAACCACCTCGACGCGACGGCCGTGCGCTGGCTGGAGGACCACCTGCGCGCGCACCGGGGCACGGTCGTCGCGGTCACCCACGACCGCGGCTTCCTGGAGCGCGTCGCCACCACGATCCTCGAGGTCGACCGGGACGAGCGGACCGTGCGCCGGTACGGCGACGGCTGGGCCGGATACCGCGCGGCGAAGGCCGCCGCCCGGCGCGGCGCGGAGCAGCGGTACGCGGACTGGGCCGAGGAGGTGGCCCGCGTGGAGGAGCTGCTCGACGCCGCGGGCCGGCGGCTCGCCGGCACCGGCCGTGACCCCCGGCAGGGCTTCGGCAAACACCGGCGGTCCAGCGAGGCGAAGCTCGGCGGGCAGGTGCGCGCGGTCCGGGAGCGGCTGGCTCAGCTGCGCCGTCATCCGGTGGCGAAGCCTCCGGAGCCGCTCCGATTCGCGGCGGTGCCGGTGGTGGCGGACGACGGTCACCCGGACCTTCCGGGTGACCTCCTCGCCGTGCTCGACGACGTACGGGTCGGCGACCGGCTGCGTCTGGACGGGCCGCTCACGATCGCGCCGGGACAGCGGCTGCTGGTCACGGGGGAGAACGGCGCGGGCAAGACGACGCTGCTGCGCGTCCTCGCGGGGGACCTGGAGCCGGACACGGGGACGGTGCGCCGCCCCGCCCGCATCGGCTATCTCGCGCAGGAGCTGCCCGCGCGCTCCACCCGGCTCCCCCTGCTCGCCGCGTTCGCGGCCGGGCGGCCGGGCCCCGCGGACGAGTACGCCGACGGGCTTCTGGCCCTGGGCCTGTTCCGCGAGGAGGACCTGCACGTCCCGGTCGCCCGGCTGTCCGCGGGCCAGCAGCGGCGGCTGCAGCTCGCGCGCCTGGTGACCCGGCCCGCGGACCTGCTCGTCCTCGACGAGCCGACCAACCACATCGCGCTCGATCTGGTCGAGGACCTGCAGACCGCGCTCGCGGCGTTTCCAGGGGCGGTGGTCGCGGTGTCGCACGACCGCGGCTTTCGCGCGCGCTTCGGCGGGGAGGAGCTGGAGCTGCGGTCCGGCCGTAGACGCTGATCCCCCGTGCCCCCGTGCCCCCGTGCCCCCGCGCGTCTCACCCGTTCGGCCCTGTACCTGCTGCGGGCGGGCGGGGCCGGTGGTGCTGTGGGGTGATGCGCAGCGCCGACCGGTGAGCGAGAGGGCGAGATGAGCGAGGGGGCGAGATGAGCGAGCAGCAGGCGGGCCGACTGCCGGACGGCAGGCCCGAGGGCGCGCCCGACGGCGTACCCGGCGACGTTCCCTGGCGCCGGCCCGACCGGGCGCCCTGGCGGGATCTCTGGGCCGCGTTGCCCGCCATGGCGCCGGCGTCGGCCCGCCCGAGTCCGGGCCCCGGCGCGGTGCGCCCCAGCGCCCGGCGGGTGGCGCCGAGCCCGCTGGCGCCGGGGGCGGCGCGTGATCCGTACCGTGCGTACCGCGTGCTGCGCGAGGAGTTCCCGCTCACCCACGACCCGCTGCTGCGGGCCTGGGTGCTCAGCCGGTACGCGGACGTGGCGGGCGCGCTGACCGACCCCCGGTTCACCCACGGGCACCGGCCCGGCGATCCGCCCTGCGCGCAGACCCACACGGACATCGACGAGGCCGAGCTGCGGGCCGTCGCGGAACGCACCGCGTTCGTGCTCGCCCACCGTCTCGTCGGCCGGCCGCTGGTCGACCTGGTCGCCGACTTCTGCCGCTGGCTGCCCGCCGGGACGGTCGCCGCCGCCGTCGGCGTGCCGTACCGCGACATGATGCGCCTGGTCCGCGGCCGGGCCGCCTCCGCGCTCGCCGGTCAGTGCACGGGGCAGATCGCCGTGCGGGAGAAGGCCCTGGCCGGGTTCCTCGCGGACGTCCTGAGCGATCCCGAGCAGGCCGCGGCGCTCCGCGACGCGCCGTCGGAGCTCGTCGCGCGGGCCTGGGCCGAGTCGCTGCGGCGCGAGCCGCCGGTGCAGATCGTGCTGCGCCGCACGCGCGGCGAGATCCCGGTCAGCGGCGGGGTGCTGCCGTCCGGGGTGCCCGTCGCCCTGCTGCTCGGCGCGGCCGGCCGCGACCCGGAGCGGTTCCGGGAACCGGACCGGTTCGACCCCGGACGCGACGACCCCGCGCAGCTGACGTACGGCGGCGGGCCGTGCCCCGCCGTCACCCTCGCCGCCCTGGAGGCCGAGTACGCGCTGCGCGCGCTGTTCGCGGCGATGCCCCGGCTCCGGCTCGCCGACGGCTTCCGGCCACGGCGCACCGGCGTCGTCACCCGCGCGCCCCGGAGCCTCGTCGTCCGCCCGGGCGGGTGATCCGGGGCAGGTGACCGGCCGGGTGGCGGGGCCCGTACCACCGCGGCGAAATCCGTGTGCGGTGAGGCGTGGGGGTTTGCGAGCATGCGTCCATGGAGCACGCAATCGAACGTCTGGTCGTCCGGCACACCCTTCGCGTCCCCGCGCCCGAGGGGAGCGCCGGCCAAGGCGCGGACGCGGCCCGGCAGTTCGACGTGGCCCTGATGTCCGTGGGATTCAAACTGTCCGGCGGACTCCTGGCCGCGCTGGCCGGGTACGAGCGGCCCGCGGTCGAGGCGATCGCCACCCGTACCCTCGCCACGGTCCGCGAGCTCGTCGGCGACCACGTCGACCACAACGTCTACTTCAAGGACTTCCCGGCCGGCGTGCCCGACACCCGGGACTTCTGGAACGAGTGCGTCGCCCAGGCGCTGACCGCCGACGCCGAGACCCGCGCCGACGTCCTCGACCAGCTGCGCCGGGGCTTCGTCGACCTGCTGAGCCTGCCCCTCTACGGGCGCTACCAGCACACGTACGAGGAGATGCTCGCCGCCCACGACGGGCTGATCGCCTCCGCCCGGGACCGGGTGACCGTGCTGCACCTCGGCGGCACCCTGGAGGACGAGACCGGCGCGCTCTACCGGGCGCTCGCCGGCAGCACCACCCCGCTCGGTCCCGAGCACCTGGCCGACCTGGCCGTCCTCGCCGCGCACCGCGCCGACGGCCCGCAGCCGGACGCGATCCCGATCCGGGAGAGCCGCGCCGTCGTCAACAAGGCGCGTCTGCTGGCCGGTCGCGGGCCGCTGCTCGACACCGTCACCGACGTGCTGCGGCTGGCCTGCGCGCTCTCCGACGGTGACGTCACCCTGCGCGAGCGCACCCGCTTCCGCGCGCTGTCCCGGCCGCACCGGCGCGCCCTGCTCGCCGGGCTCGACGCGGTCCTCGCCACGGCGCCCGGCAAGTACGCCGACGTGGGCCTGTACCGCGAGGTGTGGAAGCGGCTCGGCGAGCGGCTGCACCCGCACGAGTACCCCCAGTGGCCGCACGCCGCCGCGGTGTTCGCGATCGCGCGGGGCGAGCGCCGGGTGCCCTCGCTCACCGCCGGGGTCGAGGAACTGCTCGGCCGGGGCGACGTCACCCAGGCCGCCGACCTGCTCGCCCGTGAGGCGCCCGGTCTGCTGCTGCGCTCCCTGGACCGGCTGCTGCGCACCGCCGCGACGGACGAGGACCGCGAGGCCGTCCTCGCCGCCCTCGAACGGGCCGCGTCCGGCGGGTCCGGCCGGGTGCTGCTCTCCGTCCGCGAGCACGTCCAGAACCGCACCGAACAGAGCGCGCCCCAGCGGGTGTTCGTGAACCGGTCCGGCGGGGCCTGGGCCGTCGGTGACACCCGCGCGCCGCTCCCCGCCGCCGTACGCGACCGCGTCCTCGCCGTCCTCGACGCCGAGATCGGGCGCCGCCTCGACGCGCCCGCGCACCTGCTGGTCGACCCGGACATGCTGGACGTGGCGCTGCCGCTGAGCGGCCGGGCGACGACCGCCGGCCTCGGCGTGCTGCCGCGCGGCTCCCTCTCGGCGGTCGAGGGCGACCTGCTGCGTTTCTTCACGTACTGGAAGCAGACCGAACGCGGCACCGACTACGACCTGTCCGCGGTGGTCCTGCGCGACGACTACGAGACCGAGACCTGGCTGTCGTACACCAACCTCCGATCCATGGAAGGCGCGCACTCCGGCGACATCACCGACGCGCCCGACGGAGCCTCGGAGTTCATCGATCTGCGGCTCGGCGCGGTGACCGGACGGTTCGTCGTGCCGCAGGTGAACATCTACGCGGGGGAGGGCTTCGACGAGGTCGCCGAGTCGTTCTTCGGCTTCATGCTGCGCGACGCCGAGCAGGGCGGGCGGCCCTTCGAACCGCGGACCGTGCGCCTGAAGTCCGACCTGCGCGGGCCCGGCCGGGTCGCGCTGCCGCTGGCCTTCCGGCGTGACGACGAGGGCCGCTGGCAGGCCCGTTGGCTGCACCTGTACCTGAAGGGGCAGCCGTCGGGTAACCGGATCGAGGAGAACAGGGTGACCCTCGCGCTCCTCGTCCGCGCCCTGGTCGAGCGCACTCCGCTGACGGTCCGTCATCTCCTGGGCCTGATGGCCGAGAAGGGCACGCGGACCACGGTGTGGGACGGGCGGACCGTACCGGACGAGCCGGTCGTCTACCTCGGCCTGGAGCCGCCCGTCGCGCTGGCACCGGGCTCCCGGGTGATCACCCCGGAAAATCTGCGCGACATGATTCCCGCCTGAGTGTTACGTTCTTTCCGGGGCGAGGCCATGAGAGGGCTTCCTTCTACGAATCACTCCACATGATTAGTCCTCTCGCTTTCCTCGCCCCTTTTTCACTTCGCCGCGATGCGCTTGAGCGGCGAGTCACCTTCGTACGTGTCACTTCCGTACGAGCAGCGTCACGGGCCGGGCCTCGAACAGCTCAGTGAGCTTCACCGGAGTGTCGGGGCCACCCGTGAACTCCCGTACGTCGTCGAGGAGATCGGCCCAGCGGCCCTCCGGCAGCACCAGCGTGGTGTCCTGCCAGCCACCCGTCTCCGCGAGCAGCAGCGACAGCCGGGTGACGGCGGTCAGCACCCGGCCGGTGCGGGCGAAGGCCAGACAGTGCCGGGCGGCCGGGCCGGTCGCGGTCAGCGGGGTGTACGTGCCCGCCGGGCCGAAGAGCTCCGGGTGTTCGCGGCGCAGCCGGAGCGCGGCCCGCACCACGACCGTCTTGTCGTCGTCCGGGCCGCTCGCGAACGGCGCCCGGTTGTCCGGGTCGACCAGCGCCCGGTACTCGCGCTCGGTGTTCTGGTACAGCTCCGGCACCCCCGGCATCGTCAGCTGGACCAGCGTGGCGCCCAGGACGTGGGCCCGGATGTGGGGTTCGAGGCCGGCCGCGCCTCCGTCGGGGCCGCGCAGCGGGATCCGGCCCGGGCCCGCCGCCACGAAGTCGGCCACCGCCCGCTCGTAACCGGCGTCCGGCTCCGTCCAGTTGGTGTGCAGCCCCGCCTCCCGCACGGACTTCAGCAGGGCCGGGACCAGCCGCTCCGGATCCGGGGAGCCGAAGCCGAACGCGGTCTGCCAGGCCGTCCACGCCAGATGCGGATCGGGCGAGGCCGCACTGTCCGCCCCGTCCGTCCCGCCCGTCACCTCCGCGAGCAGCTCCGCCCAGCGCTCCGGGCACTGGGACAGGACCGCGATTCCCGCCCGTACGTCCGCGCTGCGCTTGGTGTCATGGGTGCTGAGCACCGTCCCGGTGGCCGGCCAATCCCGGGCCAGACGGGCGCAGAAGGCGTGGAACTCGTCGGGGGAGACCGCCGGACGGCCCGGATCGCCGCCCACCTCGTTGGCGGACAGCAGCGGGGTGTAGCGGTAGAAGGCGGTGTCCTCCACCGACTTGGCCCGGAGCGCCGACGCGGTCTGCGCGAACCGGGCCCGGAACGCCCGGTGTTCGGTGCCGTCTCCGTACGTACCGAGGGCCAGGCCGCGTACGACGTCCACCGCAGTCGCCTCCTCCGGCACCGCGAACGCCGCCTTCGCGCCCCGCGCCGCCTCCGCCGTGAGCACCCGCTCGCCGCCGACGCGGTAGGGGCGGTAGACCGGGACCCGTACGAGGAGTTCGCGGATCGCCGTGTGCAGCGCCCACGGCGCGTGATCGCGCAGCGCGGGATCGGCCGCGCAGATCCGCCCGGCCGAACGGGTCAACGCCACGATCTCAGCGGCCAGTTCGTGGGTCACCACCTTGTACGCGGCGCGCCGGACCGTGGCCTCCCAGTAGCCGCCCCGGTCCCCGGCCTTGCCGGTGAACTCCCGGTAGATATCCGCGAGTTCGTCCGCGCCGAGCGCATCCGTGAACAGGCCGTCCACCTGCCGCAGCGCGTCGTACCCCGTCGTCCCCGCCACCGGCCACGCGCCGGGCAGCTGCTCCGCCCCGGTGAGGATCTTCTCCACCACGATCCAGCACCGCCCGCCGGTCGCCTCCTCCAGACGGGACAGATAGCCCTCCGGGTCGGCGAGCCCGTCCGGATGGTCGATCCGCAGCCCCTCCACCACCCCGTCCGCGACCAGTTCCCGCACCTTCGTGTGCGTCGCCGCGAACACGTCCGGATCCTCCATCCGCACCCCGATGAGGTCGGAGACGGTGAAGAACCGCCGGTAGTTCAGCTCGGTGCGGGCCAGTCGCCACCAGCCGAGCCGGTACCACTGGGCGTCGAGGAGCTCGTCCGGCGGCAGCCCCTCGGTGCCGGCCCGCAGCGGGAACTCCGGCCCCTGTGGCCCGTCGAGCGCGAGCACCCCGTCCGCCACCCGCAGCCGGTCCCGTACGTCCGGAAGCCGGGCCGGAAGGACCGGCAGCAGCACCCGGCCGTCCCCCGCCGCCCAATCGATGTCGAACCAGCGGGCGTACGGCGACTCGGGCCCCTCCCGCAGCACCTCCCACAGGACGCGGTTGTGCCGCGGCGAGGCCGCCATGTGGTTGGGCACCAGGTCCAGGACCAGGCCGAGCCCGTGCTCCCGCGCCGTCGCCGCGAGCGCCCGCAGCCCGTCCTCGCCGCCCAGCTCGGCCCGTACCCGCCGGGGATCGGTCACGTCGTAGCCGTGCGCCGAACCGGGCACGGCCTCCCACACCGGGGACAGGTGCAGATGCGAGATCCCGAGCCCGGCCAGGCGCGGCGCGGCGCGCGCGGCGGCGGCGAACGGGAAGTCCGGCCCGAGCTGGAGCCGGTAGGTGGCGGTGGGCAGCGCCCGCTGCACGGAGGACGTCATGCGAACGTACGTACCCCGCGCGCCGTCTTCTGTGACATCGGGCCCCGGGCTCACCCGTACGAGTGCCGCCGAACGGTCGCGCCGCCGTCCTCCGGACCCGCACCGGGCCGGTCTCGGAACGGTCCTCAGGCCGGGCGGCGCAGCACCGTCAGGGTCAGCGGCGCGAGGGTCACCCGCTCGCCCGCCGTGACCTCCGGTCCGCGCTCCGGCGGCATGCCCTCCGGGTGGGAGGTGTCCACGACGACCCGCCAGCGCTCGCCGTGCGTGTCCGGCACCTCGAACTCCAGGTGCTCGGACTCGGCGTTGAACATCAGCAGGAAGGAGTCGTCGGAGATCCGTTCGCCCTGCTGCCCGGGCTCGGAGATCGCGTCGCCGTTGAGGAACACCGTCAGCGCCTTGGCGTGCGCCGCCTGCCAGTCCCGGGCGGTCATCTCCTCGCCCTCCGGGGTGAACCAGGCGATGTCGGTCAGTTCGTCGTGCGTGCCCTCCACCGGCCGGCCGTGGAAGAAGCGCCGGCGCCGGAACACCGGATGCTCGCGGCGCAGCCGCACCATGGCCCGGGTGAACTCCAGGAGCGTGGCCTCCGGTTCGACCCCCGGCTTCGGCCAGCGCACCCACGAGACCTCGCTGTCCTGGCAGTACGCGTTGTTGTTGCCGCCCTGGCTGCGGCCGAACTCGTCGCCGTGGCTGAGCATCGGCACGCCCTGCGACAGCATCAGCGTGGCGAGGAAGTTGCGGGTCTGGCGGGCCCGCAGCTCCCGGATGCCGATGTCGTCCGTCTCGCCCTCCACCCCGCAGTTCCAGGAGCGGTTGTGGCTCTCGCCGTCCTGATTGCCCTCGCCGTTGCCCTCGTTGTGCTTCTCGTTGTACGAGACAAGGTCGCGCAGCGTGAAACCGTCGTGGCAGGTCACGAAGTTGACCGAGGCGAGCGGCCGCCGCCCGTCGTCCTGGTAGAGGTCCGAGGAGCCGGTCAGACGGGAGGCGAACTCGGCGAGCGTCCGCGGCTCGCCGCGCCACAGATCGCGTACGCAGTCTCGGTACTTGCCGTTCCACTCGGCCCACTGCGGAGGGAAGTTGCCCACCTGGTAGCCGCCCTCGCCCAGGTCCCACGGCTCCGCGATCAGCTTCACCTGGCTGACCACCGGATCCTGCTGCACCAGGTCGAAGAACGACGACAGCCGGTCCACCTCGTGGAACTGGCGGGCCAGCGTGGCCGCCAGGTCGAAGCGGAAGCCGTCCACGTGCATCTCGGTCACCCAGTACCGCAGACTGTCCATGATCATCTGGAGGACGTGCGGGGACCGCATGAGCAGCGAGTTCCCGGTGCCGGTGGTGTCCGTGTAGTAGCGCTGATCGTCGGCGAGGCGGTAGTACGAGGGGTTGTCCAGGCCCCGGAACGACAGTGTCGGACCCAGGTGGTTGCCCTCGGCGGTGTGGTTGTAGACCACGTCGAGGATCACCTCGATGCCCGCCTGGTGCAGCGCCCGGACGGCGGCCTTGAACTCGAGCACCTGCTGGCCCCGGTCGCCCCAGGAGGCGTAGGCGTTGTGCGGGGCGAAGAAGCCGATCGTGTTGTAGCCCCAGTAGTTCGCGAGGCCCGCGTCCACCAGCCGGTGGTCGTTCACGAACTGATGGACGGGCATCAACTCCAGGGCCGTGACGCCCAGTTCCTTCAAGTGCCCGATCACCGCCGGGTGCGCGAGCCCCGCGTACGTGCCGCGCAGCTCCTCCGGCAGATCCGGGTGGCGCATGGTCAGGCCCTTCACATGGGCCTCGTAGATCACCGTGTGGTGGTACTCGGTGCGCGGCCGGCGGTCGTCGCCCCAGTCGAAGTACGGGTTGACCACCACCGAGGTCATCGTGCGCGGCGCCGAGTCGAGGCCGCTGCGCGCGTCCGGCCGCCCGAACGGGTAGCCGTACACCGCCTCCCCCCACGACACCGCGCCCGCGATCGCCCGCGCGTACGGGTCGAGGAGCAGCTTGGCGGGGTTGCAGCGCTGCCCGTGCTCCGGCGCGTACGGGCCGTGCGCCCGGAAGCCGTACCGCTGCCCCGGCATCACGCCGGGCAGATACGCGTGCCGCACGAAGGCGTCGGTCTCGCGCAGCTCCACCGCCGTCTCGGTGCCGTCGTCGTCGAGGAGGCACAGCTCGACGCGGTCGGCGGCCTCCGAGAACACCGCGAAGTTCGTGCCGGCGCCGTCGTAGGTGGCGCCCAGGGGGTACGCCTGTCCCGGCCAGACCTGCATAGGTGAATGTCTCCCAGTTCCGATCCGGGGGCGGACAAGGGCAAGAGAGGGGGTGAGGGAAAGGGGTGGAAGGGGCAAGAAACCGTTATGCGGGCCGATCCTGCCTGAAAAGCGGACAAGCTCCTAGGATGTCGACCCCTCCGGTCGGGTGATCGCCCGCGAGACGGGCGCGCGGGGGGGAACAAGTGAACCAAGGGGGAAAGTTCCGGCCATGGCGGTCGTGACGGTCAACCCGAGGTTCCTCGCCGTCGCCCCGCCGCGGGCCGGCGCCGGGCGGGGCGGGACGCGGCGGGCGCGCGGCCGGCCGCCGGGGTCGTACCCCTATGAATCCGCTCACTCCGGCCGATCTCGCCGCCGGGAACCGCAGCCCGGATCCGGGCAGTTGGGCGAGACCCGGACGATCCTGCTGCGTCGGCTCCCGCTCCCGGAGTACCCTTCCTTGATCGTTGTCAGGTGGTAGTGGCGGTAGTCCGGCCGGTGGCCGGGCCGGATGTCCGGGAGCAGAAGGCGGTGCGCGGGTGAGCTCGGGAGGGCTGGAGCTGCCCCCAGGCGAGGCGGGTCGCGAGGGCGAGCCGGCCGAGCCGGTGGTGGTGCCGCCCGGCGCGGTCTCCGTCGCCCGGCCGGTGGAGATCGGGGCCGAACTGGAGTGGGGCGCCGAGGCGTGGAGCGAGGTGCGCACCCGGGCCCAGCGGGCCGGCCGTGCGTACATCTGGCTCAATCTCGTCGAACAGCGGCTGCGGGCCGTCGTCGCGGCGGTGCTGCGCCCCGTCTACGAGCCGGTGCACGGCGACGACTGGGTGGTGGCCGCGGCCGGCCCCGCCGGGCAGGAGTGGGTCCAGCGGGCCGTGGCGGTCCGCGAGGTCTCCCGCCGCAAGGGCTATCTCCTCGACCCGGCCGACGACAACGTCCTGAGCTTCCTCACGCTCCCGCAGCTGCGTGAGCTGATGGTCCAGCACTGGCCGTGCTTCGAGCCGTACTTCGACGACCGGCGCGAGGTCGAGCTGGCCCTCGACGAGCTGGAGGTCACGCGCAACGTCGTCTCCCGTAACCGGGCCCTGTCGCTGACCGTGCTCGCCCAGTCCGAGCGGGCCTCCGCCCGGCTCCTGGAGATCCTGGGCAGCGGCGCCGGAGTGCCCTCGGCGGACCGGCTGCCGGTGGACGCGGTCGAGGACCTCGTGGGCGACCGGTACGCGGATGTGGTGTCCGTCCATCCCGACCGGGTGCGGCTGCAGCGGCAGCTGCCGGCCGAGGACCTGTTCGGCGGAGCGCGCCGGCTCGACGCCACCGGCATAGGCCTGAACCTGCTCGTGCAGAACTTCTCCGGGCGCCGGATGGTCCGGCTGGCCGAGTCGGGCTGCCGGATAAGGCTGCTGTTCCTCAACCCGGCCAGCAGCGCCGTCAAGCGGCGCGAGCGCGAGCTGGGCCTGAAGAAGGGCGAGCTGAGCCGGTCGGTCGAGATGAACATCCTGCACATGCGCCGGGTGCGCTCCAAGCTGCGCGACCCGGGCGCCTTCGAGATCCACGTCTTCGACGAGACCCCGCGCTTCACCGCGTACCTCGTCGACGGGGACGGTCCCGACGGGCTCGCCGTCGTCCAGACGTATCTGCGCAAGGCGCGCGGCATGGAGGCGCCGGTCCTGGTGCTGCGCGGCGGCGGGCGGAACGTGGTGCGTTCCGGCGGTCCTGGCGGCGGCGTCGACCCGGATGGCGACAACGGACTTTTCGCGACATATCGGGAGGAATTCGAGTCGGTGTGGCTCGACTCCCGGCCGGTCTCCTGACCGCCGGTCCGATCATCCGTCCGATGGCCCGTCCGCATCCTCGTGCGGCCATGAGTCCGGTCCCTCGGGCGGCCCCTCGACGGACCGCTCAAGTCGGACTGTCAGTGGCGCGTGCGAGGGTGAACATCACCACGGGGGAGTTCACGTAAGGAGGACCCGATGGCTTGGCATGCGGAAGCACTGGTCGGCTTCGACCTGGAGACCACCGGCACCGATCCGCTGGAGAGCCGGATCGTCACGGCCTCGGTCGTCGGCGTCCACGGCGGGCGGGTGGTCCGGCAGCGGGACTGGCTCGCCGATCCGGGCATCCGGATCCCGGAGCAGGCCTCCGCGATCCACGGCATCAGCAACGAGCGCGCCGCCGCCGAGGGCCGCCCGGTCCGCGAGGTGGCGGACGAGCTGGCCGAGACCCTGACCGGGTACTGGCGGGAGGGCGTCCCGGTCGTCGCGTACAACGCCTCGTTCGACCTGACCCTGCTCGCCGCCGAGCTGCGGCGGCACGGCCTGCCCTCCCTGGAGGAACGGCTCGGCGGCACCGCGATCGGGCCGGTCGTCGACCCGTACACCATCGACCGGGCGGTGGACCGCTACCGGCGGGGCAAGCGGACCCTGGAGCTGGTCTGCGCGGAGTACGGGGTGGAGCTGACCGCCGCCCATCAGGCGGCGGCCGACGCGCTCGCCGCCGTCCGGGTCGCCATCGCGATAGCCGAGCGGCACCCGGCCGTCGCCGCGCTCGACCCGGCCGCGCTGCACGAGCGGCAGATCGGCTGGTACCGGACCTGGGCCGAGGACTTCCAGGCCTTCCTGCGCCGCAAGGGCGACGCGGACGCGGTGATCGACCCGGTCTGGCCGATCCGCACGCCCGCGCTCGCACCGGTGGCGGCGGAGCGGGCGGCGGGCGGGGCGCCGTTCTAGTCCGTGCCCGGGGAGGAGCGCCGTCCGCCTGGAGGGTGGGGCCCGCGGCGTCCGGCGCGGTGGCACGATCGACCACGTTCCGTACGGGCGCGCCGGCGCCGCGGACGACAGCACCAAGACCGGACCAGCTACGGCCGCCGACGCGGCCACACCACCCGAGCCCGCCCACCCACCAGGCCGAAGACGGCTGCTGTACGGACGGTCGCCGTACTAGCGGACCGAGAAGGCGCCGAGCTTGAAGGAGTCGGCGCAGAGGCTGAAGACACCGCCCGGCGAGCCGTCCGCCTTCATCACGTTCACCGTGGTGCCCGCGTCCTTCGGCAGCGCGACCTTGACCGAGGACGATTCCGTCCGGCAGGAGAGGCGCGCGGTGCCCTCGGTGTTCACGTCGGTGTACATCACGTCGGCCGTCGCCGTGCCGCCCGCCGGGATGTCGACCGCGTCCGAGCCTTCCTCGGAGTTGTCGGCGGAGGCCGACCCGCCGCGCTTCGCGTCGTCGGTGACGGTCACGACCGTGGGACCGACGAGGGTGCAGGCGGCGCCGGAGGAGTTGGTGATCCTCAGCGAACCTGTGGCCGCCTGCGACGCACTGGCGTGGTTCGCGCTCTGACGGAACTGCGCCGAGGTGTTCTGGGTGGTGCAGGCCGCGGTGGCGCCGCCACCGGACGAGTCACCACCGGATGAGCTGCCCCCCGACGAACTGCCACCGGACGAGCTGCCACCGGACGAGCTGCCACCGGACGAGCCGCTCCCGGACGACGCCTTGGACGGCGCCTCGGGCGAGCCCGCGGTCGAGCCCGACGAAGACGCCGACGCCGACGCGGGAGCCGGTGCACCGGCGGCGGTGTCAGCCTTGTCGCCGCTGTTGCAGCCGGTGAGCGCGAGCGCCGACAGTGCGGCGAGTGCCCCGGCAACGGCTATGCGGGTGCTGGTACGAGTGCGCATGAACTTCCTTCTTCCCCGTCAAAAAACTGAGAGCCAACTGAGAAGGAGGATGATCCGTCACCGCGCGACCCGTCGCGGCCGACAAGCGAGCATCACCAAGCCCACACGAACTCTGTCCAAGATCGTCGCCGAACTCCGTGCCGCCCGCTCGACTTTGGCGAACCCTCGCGGCGACCCTCCGTCGCCCCCCACCGACCGGTCATGCAACGGACTTTGGCCTGATGGGCGGGCGGACGGGCGCATGCGGGGTGGTGGGTGTCCGCGGTACGCCGCCGTTCCGACGCCGCTTCGGGGGCGGTCAGTTGGTGACCACCTTGGGTGGGGGCTCGTCCTTGCGGCGCGGGTTCACGCAGTCGAAGAGCACCTGCCCGCTGCGCGCGTCGTAGAAGAAGGTCCCGGAGTAGCGCTCCTCGGTGAGGCGCCGGCTCACCGGCTCGCTCACCCGCCACTCGGCGTCTTCCGGTAGCAGCTTCTCGATCTCCGCCGGCAGACCGGCGGGCGTCGCCGGCTCGAACGCCAGCGTGGGGTCGGCGAGGTCGTCGCGTACGGCCCGGTCGTCCACGGGGTCGAGGATCCCGACCATCCGGACGTCGGTCGGTCCGGGGACACCGCGCTCACCGTAGTCGTGCCACCTGTCGCACCACGAGGTCGACCGCAGCGGGCCGAACGACGGGAAGCGCGCCGTGACCTGGTCCGTCTCGTGCCGTACGGCGCAGGGGACCAGGGTGGTGTCCTTCCCGCCGCCGGAACCGCCGTCGGGACCGCCGCAGGCGGCGACCGTGAGCACGGTCAGCGCCGTGGCGACCCGCACTCGGGTACGGAGCGGGAGAACGTTCCCCGGCCGACCGGCCGCCAACCGGTCGGCCGTCGGTCGCGGAGGGCTCAGGAGTTCGCCTTCAGGAAGGAGAGCAGCAGCTCGCCCGTCAGTTCCGGCTGGTCGAGCGGGAACCAGTGGCCCGCGTCCTCGATCCGCTCGTAGCGCCACGAGCCGGACACATGGTCGGCGGTGGCGGACATCTGGTGTTCGGTGAGGAAGCGGTCGCCGGCGGACCAGACGCCCATCACCGGGAGGCCGGCGGGCAGCGGTGGCACCGGCAGGTCCGGGGCGAACTGCACCTCGGCGGGCAGACCCGCGCGGTAGATGTTCAGCGCGGCCGTCAGCGCACCCGGCGCCCGCAGCGGCTCCAGGACCTCTTCCGCGTCCAGGTGCTCGGCGAGCATCTCCCGCATGTTCGCGAAGTCGTCGCGCGCGAGCCAGGACTCGGCCAGCTCCGGCAGCTGGAAGAGCAGGATGTACCACGACCGCTGCCGCTGCTCCCAGCCCGCGCCCCGGCCGGCCCGGGGGTGGCCGACGGACAGGATGCTCAGGCTCGGCACCCGGTCCGGCAGCGCGTGGGCGAAGCCCTGCGCGACGACCGAACCCCAGTCGTGGCCGACCAGGTGGACCCGGTCGACGTCGAGCCGGTCGAGCAGTTCCACCATGTCGGCCACCGAGGCGGCGGGAGAGTACGCCTCCGGGCCGCCCTCCGGCCGGCCCGAGGCGCCGAAGCCGCGCAGGGTCGGTGCGATCGTACGGAAGCCGGCCGCGTTCAGGACCGGGATCTGGTGGCGCCACAGCCGGTGCGAGTCCGGGAATCCGTGGACCAGCAGGACCGCCGGTCCCTCACCGCTCACCTCGACGTCCAGCGTGACGTCCGACAGTTCCACGCGCATCACAACACCCCGTTCCGGGCAGGTCCGTTCGTCCGGGCCATGATGTCAGAACGGGTACCAGCGCACCTCGGGATCGCCGTCACGCAGCGACGCGACCCGCCGCTCGAACTCGGCGAGCGCCTTGGGGTTCGACGGCGCGTGCTGGGCCACCCAGGCGCAGCTGGCGGTCTCCCGCGCGCCGCGCAGCACGGCGCAGCCCTCCCACGTACGGACGTCCCAGCCGTACGCGTCGGTGAAGGCGTCGTAGGCGGCCGGGTCCAGGCCGTAGCGGTCCCGGGACAGCGCGAGGACCACCAGGTCGTGCTCGCGCAGATCGGACGAGAAGGTCTCCAGGTCCACCAGGACCGGGCCGTCGGGGCCGACGTGGACGTTACGGGGGAGCGCGTCGCCGTGGATCGGCCCGGGCGTGAGGTGCGGGGCGAGCGCGGCGGCCGTCGGGGCGAACGAGTCGCGCCGCTCGCGCAGGAACGCGGCGTCCGCCGGGTCGATGGCGTCCCCGGCGAGCCGCAGCCAGCGCTCGACGCCGCCCAGGAGCTCGCGGCGCGGCAGGGTGAACCCGTCCGGCTCCGGCAGGGCGTGCACGGCGCGCAGCAGCGGCGCCAGGTCGCGCGGCTCGGACGGCCGGACCGCGTCGGGGAGCCGGTGCCAGAGGGTCACCGGGTGTCCCTGGGCCACCAGGGGCTCGGCTTCCGCCGCCCGTACGGCCGGAATGCCGGCCGATTCCAGCCAGCCGGACAGTGCCAGCTCGCGCGTGGCGCGCGGCAGCAGTTCGGCGTCGCGGCCGACCTTGACCACCAGGTCGCCGAGGGCGAAGACCGCGTTCTCGCCCAGGGTGAGCAGGGTCGCCTCGTCCGCCCGCAGTCCCGCGGCGGCCAGGATCTCCCGGGCCCGCGCCTCGTTCATCGTTCTCTCCCCATCTTTCCCCGCAGCAGGTGCGATTCCGCCAAAGTCTCGCATCCGCGCAGGTGGCCGCGCAGGTCGCCTTGACGGGGGGCGGGGCCCTCAGGACGATGGCCGAGTCCCGGACGGGGTCACAAAGTCTGCCAAGCCGGGAGAACTCGCGTATATCGCGTAAGTCGATTGAATCTTGTGCTTTCCGTGCGAGCGGTCGGCCGGATGCGAAGCAGACAGAACGAAGCAGACGGAACGAAGTAGACAGAACGAAGTAGACAGAACGAAGCAGGCGGATACTCAGCAGCCGGAGGGGATCCCTTGGCGAATGTCATGGCCGCGCCGAAGCGGTCCGCGAGAGGCGCCGCCCCCGGCCGGCGCCCCGGCCGCCGGCGCCCCGGCCGCCGGCGCGGCTCCGGCGGCCCGGCCCTCGGTCCCGGCGCCTGGTTCCTCGTCCTGCCCGCGCTGCTCCCGATCCTGATCCTCAGCGTCGCCCCGCTCCTCCACGGCATCGCCCTCGCCTTCACCGACGCCCAGTCCGGCCGCACCCAGGCCACCCGCTGGATCGGCACCCTCAACTTCCAGGACCTGCTCCACGACACCCTGTTCTGGGACTCGTTCCGCATCGGCCTGCTCTGGGCGGTCGGCGTCACCGCCCTGCAGTTCCTGCTCGCCCTCGGCCTCGCGCTCCTCCTCGACCAGGACCTCCGGCTGCGCTGGCTGGCCCGGACGCTCGCGATCGTCCCGTGGGCGATGCCCGAGGTCGTCGTCGGCATGATGTGGCGCCTCGTCTACAACCCCGACGCCGGCCTCCTCAACGAGACCCTGCACGACCTCGGCCTCGGCGACGGGCGCGCCTGGCTCAGCGGCCTCGGCACCGCGCTGCCCGCCGTCATCGTCGTCGGCGTCTGGGCCGGACTGCCGCAGACCACCGTCGCCCTGCTCGCCGGACTGCAGAACACCCCGCGCGAACTCCACGAGGCCGCCGCCCTCGACGGCGCCGGTGCCTGGCGCCGCTTCCGCAGCGTCACCTGGCCCGCCCTGCGGCCCGTCGCCCTCGCCATCACCTCCCTGAACTTCATCTGGAACCTCAACTCCTTCGCCCTGGTCTACGTGCTGACCGGCGGCGGACCGGGCGGCCGCACCCGGCTGCCCATGCTCTTCGCGTACGAAGAGGCGTTCCGTTACGGCCAGTTCGGCTACGCCGCCGCCATGGGCTGCGTCCTGGTCGCCGTCGTCTCCGTACTCCTCGCCCTGTATCTCGTCGGACGGCTGAAGGGGGACCAGGACCGGTGAGTGCCTTCCGCGGCCGCGGGCCCGCCCGCGCCGGCCAGTACGCGGCCCTCCTCGCGTACCTGGCCTTCCTCGTCTTCCCGTTCCTGTGGCTGGTCTCCACGGCCTTCAAGCCGGCCCGCGAACTCGGGGCCCCGCACCCCACCTGGATTCCGCAGGACCCCACCCTCGACAACTTCCGGCAGGCCCTGGAGGAACAGCCCCTGCTGCGCGCCGCCGGCAACAGCCTGATCGCGGCCGTGGCCGCCGCCCTCCTCGCGGTCGCCGTCGCCACCCCGCTGGCCTACGTGCTCGCCCGGCACCGCTCCCGGCTCACCGCCGCGGCCACCGGCTGGGTCGTGGCCAGCCAGGCGTTCCCGCTGGTCCTGCTGATCATCCCGCTCTTCCTGATCCTCAAGAACCTCCACCTCGTCGACACCCGCACCGGCCTCGTCCTCGTCTACCTGGTGTGGTCGCTGCCCTTCGCGCTGTGGATGCTCACCGGATACGTCCGGGCCGTGCCGCGCGAGCTGGAGGAGGCGGCCGCCGTGGACGGCGCCGGGCGGTTGCGCACCCTCGTCTCCGTCACCGCGCCGCTGCTCGCGCCCGGCCTCGTCGCCACCGCGCTGTTCGCCTTCGTCACCGCGTGGAACGAGTTCTTCTTCGCGCTCGTCCTGCTCAAATCCCCGGAGAACCAGACCCTGCCCGTGGTCCTCACCCACTTCCTCGGCGCGGAGGGCGCCGCCGACCTCGGGCCGCTCGCCGCGGCGGCCTTCCTCGCGACGCTGCCCTCCCTCGTCGTCTTCGCCGTCATCCAGCGGAAGATCACGGGCGGGATGGCGGCCGGGGCGGTGAAGGCATGAGGCGCCCGGCGCTTTCGAGACCGCGGGGCGTGCGCGCCGCCGCCCTGTCCGTCGCGGCCGTCCTCCTCCTGCTCATCGCCGGCTGTACGGCGGGCGGTGGCGACCGGGGTACGGACGCCGACGGGACGATCCGGCTCCGCTTCCTCTCCCTGGCCTGGCAGAAGGAGTCCGTCGACGCCAACAAGGCGCTGGTCGCCGAGTGGAACGCGGCTCACCCCCGGGTGCGGGTCGAGTACGTGCAGGGCAGCTGGGACTCCGTACACGACCAGCTGCTCACCTCGTTCGAGGGCGGCGAGGCCCCCGACCTGATCCACGACGCCTCCGACGATCTCGCCGACTTCGCGTACGCCGGCTATCTCGCCGATCTGCGCCCGCTGCTCTCCGCACGGCTGCGCGCCGACATCCCCGAGGAGAGCTGGCGGACCACCACGGTCGGCGACGGGGTGTACGGCGTGCCCTTCCTCCAGGAACCGCGCCTGATCATGGCCAACCGGACGCTGCTGCGACAGGCCGGGGTCCGGATCCCGACCGCCGAACAGCCGTGGACCTGGGCGGAGTTCCGGCAGGTCGCCCGGGATCTGACGGCGAGCATGAGGAAGAAGAGCGGCGGAGGCGGCGGAGACGGAGAGAACGGGGGAGGCAAGGGGAAGTACGCCGTCGCCTGGCCGCTGAAGGAGCCCGTCTCGGTCTCGCTCAACCTCGGCCTGTCGGCCGGCGGCCGGCTCTTCCACCGCGGTCCCGGACCGGACGGCAAGGTCGCCATCCGTTTCGGCGACGCCGACGCGGTCGTCCCCGGCACCATCCGGGCCATGGCGCGGACCGACCGCACCGCCTCCCCGGAGACCCTCGCCAGCGGCGGCTCCGACATCCTGCCCGGCTTCTTCGCCGGTACGTACGCGATGGTCCCGCTCGGCTTCTCGTACCGTCAGCAGATCGCCCAGCAGGCCCCGGAGGGCTTCGACTGGACCGTACTGCCCGCGCCGGCCGGGGACGGCGGGCTCGCGCAGGGCGTCAGCCCGCAGACCCTGTCCGTCGCCGAGGACAGCCCGCACAAGAAGGAGGCGGCGGCCTTCCTCGACTTCTTCCTCCAGCCCTGCAACACCGTGCGGCTCGCGCTCGGCGACTGGATGCTGCCCACCTCCGCCACGGCCCTCACCGATCCGGCCCTGCACACCGAGGAGTTCGGCTGGGCCACGGGCACGGCGGTCGCCCGGCGGCTGCGGCCGGCGCCCGCGCAGTCGGTGCGCGGCTACCCGGAGTGGAAGGACAAGGTGGCCACCCCGGCCTTCCAGGAGTACTACAGCGGCGCCATCGACACGGAGGAGCTGCGCCGCCGGCTGGAGACGGACGGCAACCGGGTGCTGGCGCGCTATCAGCGGGACTGACGCGCAGGGCCACCGTGACGCCGTGACGTCGTAACCCCGTGAGGGTGTGGCGATGGTGTGACGATCCGGCGGCCAACTCTGGAGACGTGCGGGGCGAGTTGAGGCGACTCGCCCCTTTTCTCTTTAAGAAAGCTTGTTGGAAAAGTCATAGCTTCGTGAAGCCCTTGATTTGCACTCGTCAATCAGACAAGGTTTCGAAGGTGTCGCCGGAACGATTCCGTCCGGAGACCCAACCCCCCACAAAACCTGACGAGGAGACTCCTCTTCATGGCAATACACAAGCGTGACCGCAAGCGCACCCGGATCACCGCCGTCGCGACCGCGATCGCGGCAGCGGCCGGAGTGACCGTCCTCACGGGGCAGTTCGCCGGTGCGGCGCCCGTACCCGCCGAAGGCACGGTCTACGGACTCGGCGTCGAGGGCGCCGTGTCGGGCAGCTACGTCGTGCTGCTCGACGAGAAGAAGGGCCGGGACGGCAAGACCGAACTCGCGAAGGAGTACGGCGGCACCCTGCGCCGCAGCTACGACTCGCGCGTCAACGGCTTCTCCGTCAACGGCCTCAGCGAGACCGAGGCCAAGCGCCTCGCCGCCGACCCGGCCGTCGCCAAGGTCGTCCAGAACCGGAAGTTCAGCATCGAGGCCACCCAGGAGAACCCGCCCTCCTGGGGCCTCGACCGGGTCGACCAGACCGACACCGCCGGCGACGACGCGTACACGTACCCCGACAGTGCGGGCGAGGGCGTCACCGCGTACGTCATCGACACCGGAGTCCGCGTCACGCACCAGGACTTCGGCGGCCGCGCCTCCTCCGGCTACGACGCCGTCGACAACGACGACAGCGCCGACGACGGCAACGGCCACGGCACCCACGTGGCCGGCACCATCGCCGGATCCACGTACGGCGTCGCGAAGAAGGCGAAGATCGTCGCCGTCCGCGTGCTCGACGACAACGGCTCCGGCACCACCGAGCAGGTCGTCGCCGGCATCGACTGGGTCACCAAGAACCACAAGGGCCCGTCCGTCGCCAACATGAGCCTCGGCGGCGGAGCCGACCCGGCCCTCGACGACGCCGTGCGCCAGGCCATCGCGTCCGGCGTCACCTTCGGCGTCGCGGCCGGCAACGAGTCCGCCGACGCCGGCCAGGGCTCCCCGTCCCGCGTCGAGGAGGCCCTCACCGTCGCCTCCTCGACCGAGGACGACCAGCAGTCCGACTTCTCCAACTACGGCTCGGTCGTGGACCTCTACGCCCCGGGCTCGGAGATCACCTCGGCCTGGAACGACAGCGACACCGGGACCAAGACCATCTCCGGCACCTCGATGGCCACCCCGCACGTCGTCGGCGCCGCCGCCGTCTACCTCGCCGGCCACCAGGACGCGACGCCCGACCAGGTCGCGCAGGCGCTGGTCGACGGCGCGACCCCGGACAAGATCGGCAACGCGAGCCCCGGCACCGCCAACCGGCTCCTGAAGATCGTCGAGTGACACCCGTACGCGGGTAGTCACCGCTGCCGCTGAACGACGGCCGCCGCGCCCTCCCCCACGGGGCACGGCGGCCGTCTTCGTGCCGCCCTGTCCGTGAGGGGTTCTAGGGTGAGCGGATGACGACGACCACCTCCACCTGGGCCGCCCTGCTGCGCGGTATCAACGTCAGTGGACGCAACAAGATCCCCATGGCGGAACTCCGTTCCGTTCTCGAAGGACTCGGCCACACCGGCGTCCGGACCTATCTGCAGAGCGGCAACGCGGTCTT
This sequence comes from Streptomyces laurentii, assembly GCF_040635425.1. NCBI lineage: Bacteria > Bacillati > Actinomycetota > Actinomycetes > Kitasatosporales > Streptomycetaceae > Streptomyces > Streptomyces laurentii. The sequence goes on from NZ_JBEYHT010000017.1 coordinate 116,238, forward strand.
CACCACCGACCGCGCGCCCCGGGACGTGGAGACCGCCGAGGCGGAACTGGCCGCCGAGCTGGAGGCGGCGATCGAGCGGCACTTCGGATTCACGGTGGCCTGCCTCGTACGCGACCATGCCTACCTGTCCGCCGTCGAGCGCGACTGCCCGTTCCCCGCCGCCGAGGTGGAGGGCAAGCAGCTCCACGCCTTCTACTGCTCCGGCCCTCTCGCCGCCGACCGCTTCGCCGCGCTCGACCCGGCCGTCTTCGCCCCCGAGGCCTTCGCGCTCGGCGACCGCGCGCTGTACCTGTACACCCCGGCCGGCCTCGGCCGCTCCAAGCTGGGCGTGACGCTCAACCGCCCCGCGCTCTTCAAGGGCCTCACCGCCACGGCGCGCAACTGGAACACGGTGCGCAAACTGGTCGAGATGACCGCCGAGGGCGACGCCGCCTGAAGGCCGTCCCGGGTGCCGCGGGTGCCCCGCGTCTGAGGCGTTTGAAGCGTTTGAAGCGTTGAAGCCCGAAGAGGCCGAGCCGCGTCGACCGGCTGAATCGCGGCGGGGTCGCCGGGTCCGGGGAAGGGGGCGGGGCGCGGTGAGGTGTGGGACGGAGCGGATTGTCCGCGGACAACCCGGCATTGTCCGGCGTCGGCACCCGCGGTGACCTGGGCGGTCCGGGCCGGGCCCGCGCGGCCAATTCCCCCGGCTGCCAGGGTCGGTGCCGACGGGGGCAGCCGAGATGACTGCCCGTTCACGCAACCGTCCGGGCGGGACCCTGTCCGTGCCGCATCGGCACACCCACGGGGGAGGACGCCGGGGCCCGCATGCGGCCGGACGGCAGATCGCAGACGGAGGACTTGTGTCCCAGATACGTACTCGCATGGCGTGTGGCGCGGCCGCGCTGCTCGGCGTGCTCGCCCTGGCCGGCCCGGCGCACGCTTCCGGCGCCGAGACCGGCCCGACGGGTTCCCAGGCGGCCAGGCCCGCCGCGGCCCAGGACGCGGGGGCCTGGACCGAGGCGCGGGCGGCGGCTCTCGACCACGTCCGCGTACCGGCCGCCACGGGCGGCAAGGACTCGGCCAAGCCGCGCCACGTGGTGATCCCCGAGCGCCGGCTGCCGGACGGCGCGGCGCGCACCTCCGGCGCCGCGGCCGGCTCCTACCGTGCCACGTTCACGGTCGGCGGCCACACCAGCACGGTGCAGATGAACGTCTACACCGGCAGCGACGGGCACGACCACGTGTGGGGCGAGGGCTGGCTGTACGGCGGCGGAGAGGCCCTGTACCTCGACATCTCCCGCGACGGCGGGTCGAGTTGGACGCCCTTCGTGGACTACCAGGTGCCGTCGGGCGTCTACACCAGCACTCCGTCCCACTACGACGGGCCGGGCTACTGGATCCGGGTGTGCGGCGCCAACCCGAACTACGGCGACCCGTACGGCAACCCCCAGTGGGGCTGGAACATCGGCTGCACCGTCTGGCACTGACCGCCGGGCGGCGGTGGGGCGGAGCCCGCTCTTCGCCCCGCCGCCTGCCCTCTCCAAGTCCCCCTGGCCCCTGATCCCGTACGGAGGGACGCCCGCCCCATGGGCCCGGGTGCGGATGCGTGACGCCCGCCGCGGGCAGGGATCGCGGCCTGACCGAAGCCCTCCGGCTGCTCGCCGGAGGGCTTCGTACGGCGACTCTCCGCCGCTCCCTCGCGCGTGCCTCATGGTCGTGACAGCGGTGTGCGGGAAACCGCCACGGTCCTCAGCGCGGAGATCATCCGGCGGCGGCCCGCGTCGACGCGACTCCGTCGACGCGCCTCAGACGACGCTCCTCAGCCGACCGTGGCGAGGGAGCTCGCGGAGATGCACGGAACTTCACCCGGGCCGCCGAGCGCGTGCACATCAGCCAGTCCGGTGTGAGCGCCCAGATCCGGCAGCTCGAACACGAGCTGGGCGCCGCGCTGTTCGACCGCTCGGGCCGTACGGTCACCCTCACCGTGGCGGGCAAGGCCGCGCTCGAACACGCCCGCGCCGCGCTCACCGCGGCCGAGGCCGTCGGCCAGGCGGTGGGCGAGGTGACCGGCCTGATCCGAGGGCGCCTCACCCTCGGGATGGTCGTCGGCTGCACCCTCACACCGCTGTTCGACGCCCTCGCCGCCTTCCATCAGGCGCATCCCGGCGTGGAGATCGCGCTGCGCGAGGACGGGTCGGACCGGCTGGTGGAGGGGGTGCGCGCCGGAACCCTCGACCTGGCCCTCATCGGCGCGGCGGGCGCCGCACCCGACGGCCTGGAGTCGCTGACGATCGTCAGCGAACGCCTTGTGGCCGCCGTCCCCGCCGGGCACCCGCTCGCCGCCCGGTCCGGCGTCACCCTGCGCGACCTGACCCCGTACCCGCTCGCCTGCATGCCGTCGGGCACGGGCCTGCGCACCCTGTTCGACCAGGCCTGCGCCGCACAGGGACTCCGCCCCGCGATCGCCCTGGAGGCCGGCGCCGCGGACGCGCTCGCCGACCTGGCGGCACGCGGACTCGCCGTCACCGTCCTCAGCGAGTCGATGGCCGCGCACTACGGGGACCGGCTCACCGTCCGCCGCCTCGCCGACGTCGACACACCCGCGCTGCTCGCCCTGGTCTGGAAGGGCGCATACGGCCCGGGTGTACGGGAGTTCGTCGCGCACGCGCGGCGGGCGTTCGCCGGCGGGCTCGCGGGCTGACCGACGGGCCGGCGCAGCCGGACCGTCCGGCGGCCGCGATCCGCCGGTGGCTCACATGGCGCGCAGGCCCCGGTCTGCGAAGGTGATCACCCACTCGAAGCTCTCGTCGATGTCGGTGCTCCACTGGAAGCCGTTGGCCGCCTGGAGGGTGGCGAAGCCGTGGCACAGGCTGCGCAGCATGCGCAAGGCGTGTTCCACGCCCCCCTCCGGGATCGCGTAGCCGCCCAGGACGGCCGAGAACGCGCCGAGCAGCCGCTGCCCCGCGAGCGCCAACGGGTCGTCGGGGCCGGCCGGTTCCATGCCGATCGTCGCGGCGTACCGCCCCGGGTGGGCGACGACGAAGCCGCGGAAGGCGCGGGCGGAGGCCGCCAGCGCGTCGCGCCCCGTACGGCCCTCGACCGCGCGCTCGACGGCGTCGGCGGTCTGGCTCAGCGCGAGGGCCGCGATCCGGCGGTTGAGGTCGTCCTGGCCGCCGACGTGTTTGTAGAGCGACGGGGTGCGCACCCCCAGCCGGGCGGCCAGTGAGCCCATCGTCAGCCGCGCGAAGCCGACTTCGTCGGCGAGCGCGGCGCCGGCCTCGACGACGGTCGCCGGGTCCAGTCCCGCCCTAGGCACCGGCGACCTCCGCCCCGAGGAAGGCGAGCACGCGGGCGACGACCTCGTCCGGGAACTGGTCGTGCGGGTAGTGCCCGGCGCCCTCGATCATCTCCAGGTGACCGAGGCCGGCCGGCAGGTCCCCGACGATCGCCGTTCCCTCGGCGTGCGGGTCGGCCCAGTCGGGGTCGAGCGTGCCCTCCAGGACGAGAACGGGGCAGCGGACGTTGCCGAGCTGCGCGCCCGCGTCGGTCGGGGCACTCTTGCCCATCCCCTGCACGGCCTTCATCCGGCCGGGCTCGCGCAGCCGGCGTTCGATGAGGTCGAGCCGCTCGTCCCAGTGGGCGGGCTTCGCGCCGGGGTAGGCCACGTCGAGATACCCGCGCCACATCGGCACACTGCCGAACAGGGCCGTACCGAGCAGCCGCAGCATGCCCTGCCGGAAGCGGGTGACCCGCAGGTCGCCCAGGCGCATCGACTGCTTGCGGGTGAACGGGGCGATCTCGACGACGGCGGTGACCAGCGAGGGCTCCTGCGCGGCGGCGATGGTGGCGGCGCCACCGGAGACCGAGTGGCCGACGAGGATGGCGGGGCCGCCCAGGTGGCGGATGACGGCGAGCAGGTCGCCGGCGATGTCGGTACGGCTCCAGGCCGGCCAGTCGACGCTGGACTCGCCGCAGCCGCGCAGATCGACCGCGGCGACCCGGTAGCCCGCCGCCACGAGCCGCGGGATCACGGCGCGGTATGCCTCGCGGCTGTCCCCCATGCCGTGCGCGAGCGCGATCAGCGGGCCGGATCCGGCGACTTCGTAGGCGAGCGTGCCGCCGTCGACGGTCAGGTACTCGGTCATGTCATCCCCCAGGGCTTGGCTAATTCCGTTAGCCAAAAGCTAATGCGATTAGCCTGTGGCTGTCAACAGCGGACTTTCGGCAGGTCGGCGGGGGGCCCGACACGGTCGCGGCCGGCGGCCCGGGCTCCATCGCCGAGCAGTCCGTCAACCACAAG